>JAGQOW010000165.1 GCA_020427155.1 Planctomycetales bacterium
TGTGATGGCTACACCGACGAGCGCACCGAGGCGTGGCGAGAAGAAATAGCCACTGTTGCCTGCGATGCGGCACACCGCGTGCTGACCGATCATGGCGTTAGTACCGATGACATCGAAACCCGCAGCGATTTTCGCGATTGGCATGGCGGAAAATGCAGCCACCAGAAAGCCAGTTACCGGCTGACTGGCGGATTCGTCGTCTTTCCCGCTGACGCCAACAGCCACGTTAAATCAGCCTGTGAAGCAGCAGAGGTGGCATTCGCGGAAGCGCGCGATAACTACATCACAGAACTCGAAGCGGAGGCCGATCAATTCGCGGCTGAGTCGCGCATTCGGCGAGGGGAGTAATCGCACTCCTTCCCGCTGCTGCCCGGCCAGCGGGGGTGAATTTCGCAAGCCGGGCATTTTACCCCACACCAGCCATGCCACTCGCACCGCTTATCTTTTGCGCCCTCTCGATCGCCGCCTATTGTCTCGCATGGCGCGTCACTCCCCCGGCCTGAACAGCGCACCCCACCAAACAGGGCCAGGCGCTTCCCCGACCATTTCCGTCTCATTCAGGATCGACTGCCAGACGGCAGCGATCTCGTCGCGACGGAGGGCGATAGGGGCCGCTACCTGAACCGGCTCCAGCTCGATATCCGGCCAGGTCGAAACCAGTGCTCAAAACCGGCCATCCGTGGCCGTTCGGGCGTCCTGCCAGAGGGAGGTTTTTCGGTTGAATCGCTGCCCGTGGCGGCGATGGAATATGGGAGATGCCCGGACCCGCGAGGGCCGGGGTTGTCGGTGGTACCGCTTCGAACACATCTCCCGATTTATTCTTGACTATACCTATTGCGACGTAGTAATATCAAGGGCATGACTGTGATTGCAAAGAAATACTACACCGTTACCGAAGCGGCAGACCTCTTGGGACTCACCACGCAAAGGGTGCGCCAGCTAATCCAGACTGGCCAAATTGTGGCCGAAAAGGCGCATGACCGCCTATGGATTGTGGCGGTACGCGAACTTGAACGCTTTCAGAATGTCGATCGACCGGCTGGAGTTCATGTCGATAAAAGAAGATGATAATTTTTTCTGATTTCCTATTGCGGTGTCGCAATACCTTTGCTAATCTTGCCAGTGTTCGAAGTAAATCACTGGCAACTTCTCGGCTCTCTGCCGTCTAGCTGCCACCCTAGCGTGTTCCGAGCTGGCTGGCCGTCGTTAGGCTTCGGCCTTACCGCACTACGGCGGCCAGCAGCTTCGGGGCAGGCGCAGCTCGGAACCTAATCATGCACGTCAAAGTAGCACGCGACGGCGATTTGCGGATCGTCCGCTACGGCAACGAAATCTTGCGCTACCGCGCAGGCCGGGAAGTCTCAGCCAACCTGGACCTCTCAGGCTATGTCATCGCAGGTTCGATGCCCCTGCGAACCGCAGCCATGCTGTCGAAGGGAATCACCGAACTCCGCAAGGGCGATCTGAAAGGGGTGAACGCATGACCTACCACGACAAACGCTGTGAAGTACCGTCGTACTGCGAGCCGCAGCCGATCCTGCACGAGCGGATCGAAGAAAGCGAATCAATCGGACTCGCTACAGAAGACTGGCCGCACGGCCCGCATGGGCTAATTGATTATGAAATCCTGGCCAGTGATGGCGCGGTGGACTCAACTAAGATTGATCTATCGATTGCCATCGTAGTGTTTTCCGAGGGCACCACCCCGGAATCCTGCCTGGAGGATTTATTCGACGCGGCGATTGACCTTTTCGAACGGGCGAAAGCGAGGGTACACGAATGATCGACCTTGCCAAGCACACGCAAGCCCACCTAGTCACCTGCGATGACCGGGCAGCCTGGCTAGCCGAACGCACCAAGTCCTGTGGCGGCAGCGACTCACCAGCCATTCTGGGCGAATCGCCCTATGCGACGCAATTCTCCGTCTGGGCCGATAAGACGGCTCCCCCGCTAGTGACGGAATCGACCGAACGCCAGCAAATCGGGCTCGGGCTGGAAGAGTTTGTTTGCCAGTTGTACGCACAGAAGTACGGCGGGCAGGTCGAAAAGTGGCCAAGCTGGACGATTGCCCGTCACCCTGAGCGTAGCTACATTCACGCGACGCCTGACGCTACGGTGTTCGATTCCGAGCACGACGGGCCGGGTTCACTCTCGATCAAAACGTGGTCCGAATTCGACCAAGCATCATGGCGCGATGCGCCCCCGCTCTCAGTGCAAATCCAGCTACAGCAAGAGCTAGCCGTCTTGGGCTGGGGCTGGGGTGTTGTGGCTGTGCTCTTTGGCTCGCAGCGATTGGAACGCTTTTATTTCGAGCGGGATGACCGCTTCATTCAGTCGCTACTGCGGTGCTTAGAAGAGTTTTGGGTCTACGTAGTCGATCGGGTAGAACCGCCTATCGATCAGTCTATTGCGACTGCCAGAGCCCTAGAGCGTTTGCACCCGGACGATAACGGCCTGGCCGTGGAACTCCCGGCGGAAGCAACGGAATTGCTCGACTCGCTAGCTGCGACCAAGGAAGTCGCGAAGAGCAGCGAGGCTCGCCGGAAGGCGATTGAGAATCAACTGAAAGCCTGGATCGGGGATGCTACCTACGGCATCACGCCAGACGGGCGATGTGTTAGCTGGAAGAGCCAGACACGCAAAGCCTATCAGGTTGCCGAATCGACCAGCCGAGTTCTCAGGGCGGACGTAAAACCGCCGAAGGTGATTGAATACACGGAGCAACAACCACAACTGACCGATGGGGTGAACGCATGAGTACCGCAGATATGGTAGCGACGAATCAAGAGACAACCGCGATAGCCAAGAGCACTGCTTCAGCAGGTGCGCCGAATGCCGCAGCGGCTATGTTTGACCACGGCATGTTTAGCCAGATGCAACGCATCGCTACAGCAATGGGCCGCTCTTCACTGGTGCCAGCGCACCTGAAAGGGAAGACAGCAGAGGAAACAATTGGCAACTGTCTACGAGTGGTCAACCAGGCTTTGCGATGGGAGTTTGACCCTTTCGCTGTGGCTGATGAATCGTACGTAGTGAGAGGAAAACTCGGCTATCAGGGCAAGCTGGTTGCCGCCGTGGTCAACGCACGGGCAAAGCTCAAGAGCAAGCTGCAACCGCTCTACAACGAAGAGTCAGGCGACAAGTTTGCTGTGGTCATCTACGGCAGCGATGGCGACGTGCCCCGCGATGCGTTCCCGCTGTTGCGAGCCTATGCAAAGTCTGAAGACCGCAAGGCACTGGCCGATCTGACCGAAATGGGAGTCAAGTGCGTTCGCCTTAGTGTGGCGCAGGGCAAAACCGACAATCAAATGTGGAAGTCGGACCCGGAGCAGAAGCTCTTTTATTCGGGCGTCACGAAATGGGCGCGACGGCACAGCCCCGAAGTCATCATGGGCGTGCTCACCGATTCTGACTTGGAAACGATTGTGCTCGACGCGCAGGCTATGGCACCGGCCCCAACCAGTTCTATGGAGGCGCTGACGCAACGATTGGAGCAGCAGACTGAGGGCGAAGAGGAATCAGCCGAACCCGAAGCAGCAGCCGACGAACCGCACGCCGTGAGCGACCTGGAGGAAATCCGCCAAGAGATTCTGGAGGCCGACGCGGAGAAAGTCAGCAAGCTGTACGACTTCTACGTCGGGCCAAATGGGCCTCTAGGACCAGCCGACACGTCGCAGGTCAGTGCCTGGTGTAAGTCGCGTAGTGCCGAGTTGGCGAAGGCCGGCAAGTCAAGCGGGGTGCTGTTTGATGATGGCATGTCGGCGACCGAAGCGGGGATGTAGGGATTGCCGTGACAACAAAACAGGAGCCTGCCTTGTCGGCAGGGTGAGACTAAACCCTTGAGAGCGCACGCCAAAGGGGTCACAGCCCTGAGCGCAGGCGGCGTTCTGGCAGTGTCTGTGAACACTGCCAAGCGTACACCCAACAAGAAAGGAAACACCCCATGCCCAATAAATTTAGCCGAACGGAAATCATCGGTGGAGAGCATCACGTCAGCCTGTTTGCGACGGGCTACAAGGCGATTGAGCGAACGATTGAACTGCTGGAAGAGTTAATGATGAATAACAGCAGTAGTGAGGCAATTGCAGGGCCAGCGGATCTCGCCATCAGCGGCCTGTATGAGGTATTGCGGCAGGTAAAGAAACCCAAGACCAGAACCAACGTAGCCGCTGACGAGGCGGCGTAGGAGATAATACCCATGAGCGACATCCTAAACGACAAGCGATGGCAAATCGTGCAAGAGGATTGCATTGAGCACATGGCGACCATGCCAGAGCACTCAGTTGATATGAGCGTATTTTCCCCGCCATTCCCCTCGCTGTTTGCGTACACCAATTCGGAATGCGACATCGGTAATAGCGAAGACTTCGCGGGGGATGCCAAGCTGCACCTAGCGTTTTTCTTCCATCAATTCATTCGCGTATTGAAGCCGGGCAGAGTGGCCATCATTCATTGTCAGCAGATACCAGGGCTGAAACGCAACGGCGAGTTGTCAACAATCGATTTTCGCGGTTTGCTGATTCGCTTGGCAAAACGGGCAGGCTTCGTCTACGAAACGGATTGGCCAATTACCAAAAATCCGCAAGTGCAGGCGATTCGCACCCGCTCCACCAAACTGCAATTTGCAGCACTGGAAAGAGACCGGGCGGTCAGTGCGCCGGCGTTCAATGACTATCTGATCAAGTTACGCGCCCCCGGTGCGAATGCGGTGCCAATCACAGAAAACAACTTGACACGCAACGAGTGGATTAACTGGGCCGAAGGCGTTTGGGATTGGCAACAGATACGGCAGACAGACACGCTGAACACCCAAGAGGGCAAGGGCGAAGAAGACACGAAGCATATTTGCCCTTTGCAGCTTCCTGTGATTAAGCGGGTTGTGCGTCTTTACACCAATCCCGATGAGATTGTGTTTTCGCCATTCACAGGGATTGGCTCCGAAGGGTACGTTTCACTGTCATTAGGGCGTCGGTTTTATGGTTGCGAGATCAAAAACGAATACATCGCGGCGGCGCGTAAAAATCTCAAGAAGGCAGAACAATCGGAAGCTGGCCAGCTTGCTCTGTTTGAGTGTGGGCATGAATAGAAAACACAATGAAATGATTATCAACGCATTAGCGCAATTGATGGTAGCCGATCAGCAGATGCGGATTGTATCAGCAGAATCCAAGGGCTGCGAAGCCTTGTTGGCGTCGGAATGTTTGAGCGACATTCGACGTGCTCGCACCAAGCTGGCGACATTCCATGCCGCTTGCGAGAACTACGCAACACGCAAAGGGAAAGTAAATGCAAATCATATTTAACCCGCGCAAAATCGAATCGTATCGCAACTTCCTGAAGGTAAAGCAACTCCCCGCCTGGTCGATGCGTGGCAGGCTCGCGACGTTTCCCGACATATACGCTAGCCGACTCGGAATCGCCGTCAACCATACCAGTGTTGCCAGTTATGATCCTGAACCGTGGCTGTTCGACTATCAGGCGGCAATCACTCGCACTGCGATTGAGCGGCAAAAATTCGCGGTATTCGCTGACTGCGGCCTTGGCAAAACACTAATCATGTTGAGCTACGCAGCCTATGTGCGCCAACGCATCGGCAAGCGGCGTATCTTAATTATTACCCCCCCGCTGGTGGTGCGACAGATCGAAGAAGAAGCCCGTCGATTCTATGGCGATTCGTTGCCGATTGAGGTTGTGAAAGCCAATGGATTAGCCCAATGGATTTCTAGCGATGGTGAAAAGATTGGCATTACCAACTACGAAGCACTCAAAAAGGATACACCCCAAGGCAAGCTAGGAGCATTGATCCTGGATGAATCGTCCATCCTGAAAAGCCACTATGGCAACTATGCGGGCATCTGCCTGAAGTTAGGCGAAGGACTCGAGTGGAAACTCTGCTGCACGGGTACGCCAGCTCCGAATGATCGGATCGAGTACGCTAATCATGCCTGCTTTCTGGATCGTTTTCCCACCGTCAATAGTTTTCTCGCCAAGTATTTTGTGAACCGTGGCCAGACGGGCGAGCGGTGGGAGCTAAAGCCCCATGCTCTCAGGCCGTTCTATCGATCGCTGTCGGACTGGTGCATTTTTCTTACTGATCCTAGCGTCTACGGCTGGCAGGATAATTGCAGCACGATACCACCGATCAACGTGCACATCGAGGAAGTACCGCTTACAGCCGAGCAAAGGGCGTGGGTTCAAAGGGAACATGGCACTTTAGTTGCGATTCGCACAGGGGGTATCACACAACGCTCCGCATTCGGCCAGGTTTCCAAAGGCTATTGGAAAGGGCAGGAGTTCGACACGAACAAATACCAATTCATAGCCGATCTTGTGAATAGCTGGCGAGATGAAGAATCGACGCTCTGCTGGTGCCTTTACGATAACGAGCAGCAGCGATGCCAAGACGCCTTGGGCGGTGATTCGATGACGGGGAAGACCCCCTGGAAACAACGCGAAGAAATGATCCAACGATTTAAGCTTGGCGAGTCGCGGGTGCTCACGAGCAAGTCGCGTATTTTGGGCTTCGGCCTGAATCTGCAAGCGGCAACGCGGCAAGTTTTCAGTGGGCTGCAAGATAGCTATGAAGCCTACTATCAGTGTGTCAAGCGGTCGAATCGCATCGGCAGCACAAAGCCGCTCAATGTCCACATCCCGGTAACAGAATTAGAAGAGCCGATGGTGGAAAACGTGCTACGCAAAGCAAAGCGGGTGGAACACGACACAAAAGAGCAAGAGCAGTTATTCAAGGAATTATCACAATAAAACACCCCCAGCGGCACGGAATCTCGCAACCCCGGACAGTCGTCGCTGTCAGCCGCTGGGGGCTTTTGAGACGCAAAGTGGGTGCGCAGGACTGGCAGCGAACCGTTACGAACGCTTCTGGTGCGCAGGATAGGAATGGTTCAACAAAACACTAGGAGACACGCGAGAGCGTGAGCGCGCACTGCGGCGCGCAATGCCGAGAAGAGCTGCGGGCTGCCCGTGTAGCGCTCGGCAACACCCACTTCTTGCGATAGGCGGGGGCGGATTCGTCCGCTCCCGCCACTTAAAAAACGAAAGGATGCACGCATGGCGACACTGACGCTAAGACTAGAAGCCGTGGAGCTTACCACAGAAGCTCGCCAACAATGGTATGCTCGCGCCTGCGAAATGCGTGACCTCAATAACTTTGTCTGGCGGCAGTGGGAAGCCTGGCACACACAGCGGGATAGCACGCGACTGCTTCGCGAAGACCTCGACAACTACGCGGCGTGGAAGGAAACGCCGAAGAAGGAACGGGGTGAAAAACCCACGTTTCGCGTACAGGCTTGGCATGCTGACTTTGCGACCGAACTCTACCATGCAGCTCGCGAGCGGTTTCCCGCTCTCGCTACGCGCGTCTTGACGCTGGCTATTCAGAAGATCCGCGGCAATGTTGTGACCAAAAAATCAATCGCTGTGCCGTCGCTCAAGTGGTGGCAGGCAATCCTCATCGATCGCGACCGACGCGGCAGCTCAAAACACCCGCAGCCGATCCCGTTCGACCGCAGCAAGTGTAAGCTGCTGCCCTGCGACTCACTAGGGCGTATTAGCATGGAGGTTTCCGTCGATCGAGTCGAGCGGCCTGGCAAGAAAACCGCACTCGGCACGGTCCATGAGTTTTTCTTAAAGACGGGCGGCAAGCGTCGCAAGTACGCGCAGTTGGCTCACGAGTTGGCGGCGGGGCAGCATAAGCTGCGGGGCTCGCAGTTGGTCTACAACGCGAACAAAAAGAAATGGTTTGTGTGTCTGACGATCGACCAGCCCGACACGCCAGCGGAGGTTGACGCCGAGCAAGTGGCTGTATTGCGGGCCGGGACTCGCGTCAATTGGAAGCTGCGCATCAATGGGACCAGCAACAAGTTGGGCGGGCGCGGTCATCACGTTGCCCACGTTCGTAGGGGGCTGTTGCTGCAACGCTGGGGGCGTCAGGAATCGTATCGGCACGCGCCGGCGCGTAAGGGGCGGGGGAAGCAAAACGCACTGGCCCCGCTCTTCAAACTGCAAAACCGTTGGAATAACTTTACGCGCCGGTTGAATGACGAACTCGTGACGCAAGTGGTGCAAACACTGGTGGAGACGGGGACCGGCACATTGGTGCTGGTCGGTGGCGACGCACAGCGTTTGCTGGCCGTGGCTGGCAAGATCGAGGGGCGTGAGGATTCGACGGGCTGGCCGTGGCATCAGCTAGAGCAGCTGTTGGAGCAAAAGTGCAACAAGTTTGGCATCGCAGTTGTCAAACGGGCGTTTTGCGGCGGGAAACACAAACGTAAGGCGAAAGCACTAAAGGAGTTAGCGGGGGATTAGGTGTAAGAGTGTGTAGTTTGAAGTGGGTGCGCAGGCGACACACTTGTCGCAGTAACACAGTCCGGGGTGTAAGAGTGTGTAGTTTGAAGTGGGTGCGCAGGAAAAACCTCAAGATGGCCATCGCCGTGAGAGGTGTAAGAGTGTGTAGTTTGAAGTGGGTGCGCAGGCGACGGCGGTAAGTGGCGCGGTACGGTTTGGGTGTAAGAGTGTGTAGTTTGAAGTGGGTGCGCAGGCGCCGCCTGGCAGGGTGCGCGGGCCGAATGGTGTAAGAGGGTGCAGAATGAAGTGGGTGCGCAGGTGCGGGACGAAGTGCATGTAAGGAATCTCCAGCCAAGGAAGAAGGAACGTGGCCATACACCCCTCCACTAAAACAGCGATAGCCGCGCGGCTTCGCATCGGGTTTTCCCCCGCTGCCGTCGCCAAGGAATTCGGCATCTCTGTGGCGGAAGTGACCGGCAAGACGGGGCGACGCAAGCAGCCGCAGCCCCGCTGCCATTCCGACCTCGCAAGAGACCTACGAAGCCAAATGCGGGCCGCGCAGAAGAT
>JAGQOW010000166.1 GCA_020427155.1 Planctomycetales bacterium
AGGTGTGGGTGGTGACGGTGGGCCATGTGACGCGGCGGGGCAAGCGCCGGCGCCGGGTGTATGACTTCACGCACAAGTATGTGCGGGCCCGCACGCCGGAGACGGCGGCCCAGGTGGCGCGGCGCAATCACTTCGGGCGGGAAAAGATCTGCGGCATCGGGGTACGGTTGGCGACGCCAACCGATCTTGGCGCGGTACCCAGCGGCTAAGACGCGAAAGGCTCGGTGTGCCGGCACTTCGGAAACGCCGAGCAGCCCCAGAACCGGGCCGGGTAGTAGCGCTTCAGATTCCGCAGCGCCCGAATCTCGGTGCCGCCGAGCGGGTGCGGACATCGGCGTTCCTCGGTTTCCGGGATAGTGTCGGTTTTTCCAACTTTCCCGAAAACGATGGTTGGTGCAGTTCGACGATCTTGTTCACAGGCCCCGTTTCTCCTGGGGCTGAGTGTAGTCACTTTCCCGTAAATGGTCATATTAGGGAAAGTATGGGCCAAGAGCACCAAGTTTAAAATTGCTTATTGCTCGGGTGGCGGCACTGCTTGGCTAGAATGGCGCACGAGGGTACGTTCCGCCCGATTGACGCTTGCTGTTCCCGCAAGATACGCTAATAAGCGGAGCCGCAGAGACCATCTATGACAAGATCCGAGCCGAACACCTTCGGGAGTTATATCGCTGACGCTCGCAAGAAGCTCCAGATGAGCCAGAAGGAGTTGGCTACACGCATCCTGCGTGAGGAAGATGGCGAATCGATCTCTCCACAATACCTCAACGACATTGAGCGCGACCGTCGCAGCCCGACTTCCGATCACCTGATCCAGCAGTTCGCCAAGGTGTTAACAATCGACGCAGACTATCTCCACTACCTGGCCGGGAAACTACCTGAGGAGATACGCCGGAAGAACCTCTCGGAGGATGCGGTGAAGGAAGCCTTCCTTGCCTTCCGCAAGCCGCAGAAGAAATAAGCCTATGGTGACGTACGTTCGCGATCAGACAGGCCGCTTTCAGCAACGCCCGCACTACAAACCAGAGGAGTTGGATCGCGAATGCGAGAACGTCATCACGGGCTTCCTTAAAAGGCTCTATGGTGAAGTTCGCTACCCCATCGACACCGAGGACCTGAAGAAGCTGATTGAACGCGATGCCGAAGACCTCGATGTGTATGCCGACCTCTCGATCTATGGCGCGGAGGTCGAGGGTGTCACCGAGTTCAGGCCAGGCAGGAAGCCAGCGGTAAAGATCGCCTCGACCCTCACCGAGAATGAGCGGCGTGAGAACAGGCTTCGCACGACCCTGACCCACGAGTGGGGACACGTCCACTTCCACGGCTATCTGTGGGAAGTGGAACCACCGGCCCCTGACTTGCTACGCCAGCAGCCGAATCGCGACAAAATCATCTGTAAGCGTGACACGATGATTGATGCCAGACAGACCGACTGGATGGAATGGCAGGCCGGGTACGTTTGCGGGGCGATCCTGATGCCGAAAACCGCCGTTCTGGCTGATTGCCGCTCCTTCGTCGAGGAGCAAGGCCTTTACGGCGATATTTCCCTGCAGTCAACGGACGGAGCCGCGCTGATCGCTCGCATTGCCACTGCCTTCAAGGTTTCTGAGGACGCCTCTCGCGTTCGGCTCCTGAAACTTGGCCTCGTGACAGAGGCTGCCGTGACCCGCTCCTTATTCTCCTGATCTGCGCGCTCAGGCGCCGCCTGCTTGCACAGTGGTCCGTATTGAACTACGCTAATCAGCGTATCGGCGGATTAGCGGTTGTGCGATTGGCGCATTCCCGCCCCGCTTATCGGGCATGGAGGTTTCTATGGCCAAAAGCAGAAGCGAGAGCTCCCGGAGTTTCAAAGTTGGCCGAGACGCTAAGTCCGGTCAGTTCATCCAGGTCCGAGAGGCGCAGCGCCGCCCTAGTACGACCACGGTCGAGACCATCAAGCAGAAGCCCAAAAAAGGTAGACACTGATATGAACAACCTCTTCATCTCTTACGACCTTAAAAATCCAGGTCAGGATTACGATCGTGTCATCACTGCGATCAAGAGCCTTGGCTCATGGGCCAAGGTTCAATACTCGCTGTGGTACGTCAGCTCCGCGTACACAGCGAATCAGGCCGCTGAGATCGTCCGCCGAGCGCAGGACGCGAACGACAGCCTTATCGTGATCGACGCCACCAACAACGATGCAAGTTGGTTCAACATCGATCAGAAGGTCGGCGAGTTCATGCAGCAGCACTGGAACCAGCGCGCCGCTGCTGCATCTCGCTACTGATTGCCGAACTTTAAGCGTGCGCGCCATTCCCATGGCGGCATCCGCTGATCAGGCTGCAGCGCCCACAGTCCCCTGCCCTGCTCACGCGCCTGGCGCTCCAGCTCGAGCAGCTGCGGATCGCGGTTGTACTTCCGGTACACCCAGGCCGCGCCGTCCTCGACCATCTCAGCATTGATGTTGCGGCCCTCGAGGAACACCCGGCCGACCAGGCGCTTGTAGCGGTCGATGGTGACCTCCTCGACCTCGACCTGGCGGCGGTGGATCTTGTCGCCGAGCACCTGACGCGCCTTCTTGCCGTAGGGCTGGCCGCGTTCCGGGGTGTCGATGTCGGCCAGGCGGACTTTGATCTGCTGCTTGGCCGGGGTCAGGAGCTTGATGGTGTCGCCGTCGGTGATGGCGACGACCTGGCCGGTGTGGGTGGTGGCTTGGGCGTAGGTGGTGAGAATTAAAAGGATTCCCAGCAAAAAACAGTGAGTCCAGCACAGCATCACCTTCAATATGCTTGGTGAGTTCATCTTGAATGAAGCAGTAGAGTTATGCTGTCCACCGCTAGCAGTTGTCGGGTGATTGTGTCACTGGTGTGAGCACTAAGTCAGCGTCGGACTGCCCGCGATCGGCCGATACTTGGGAGGCCTATCATTGCGGCGAATTCGGCATTCGGCATATATCCGTAGCGTTTTCCCTGGTGTCCTATCATGTGGACCATGTATGGAAATAGTGCGACGTATTCGGTGGACGCCTGTCGATATAGCCGAAGCTCGTAGCTAGTTTCACCCACCCGAGAAATGGCAGCGAGGTCGCCTTCGCCGACTAGTCGTGAGTAGCGGAGTGGACCAGTCCCAAGCCGGAAATCGAGGTTGTTCTCAGCCTCGAAGGTCACTCGGCATTGGTTGTCAGCAGCGCCGAGATCGACATAGTTCATTTGCACTGCGCACGAGTAGGTAGCCTTGTGGCCCCGTTTGTTTCGGATAGTCAACGGAGGGAAAAAATCGTAGCAGTCTTTGCTCAGCCAGAAGTACTGTGTCCCCTTTCCTGCTTTGCTTCCAGGCATTGCGTTGATCCGTGCCGTGTCCGAGTGACTGAGCCTCAAGAGCATCGTCATCTCATTGGTATCATCGAGGACAATATCGGCGGCTTGTTCGTCATAGAGGAGCTGCCAGGCTGGCGCATTTAGATCGGCAAGGTCAGGACGATAGAAGACCCAGTTCTGATCGAGCATGTTCCCCATCATCTCTGACCATGAGAAGTTCATGTCAGCCGTGGATGCCGGCTCAAGCAGTACCGACATTTCTACGTTCTGAGACATCCCGGGCCCGGTGAAGTTACCGGAGGTCACGATGAGGGAATCACCGAGAGTCGATCTCGTTCCGTAGCACTTGGCGTGTAGGAGCCGTTTGCGATTGACGATGTGAACATTGGCGCCGCACTCCAACATTTCTTTGACGACCTGCTTACTTGTCAGTCTGGAGCTTGTACTACCGGCGAAGACGGCGATGATTTCTCCGCCGTGATCTCGGTGCTGCTTGAATGTATCGAAGAAGCGAACGCCACCGTTGTAGTTACCGAATCCGGAGACGATGAACATAGTGCCGTCGCCGGGTGTGTGCTCCCGGACCCAGATCCGTTCAAGAATATTAACAAGACCCTTGCTATGCCCTGTCGCATAGACGTTCGGATGAAGGGTCAGTTCGTTCATGCCTTCCTCACAATCACCATGGACTCAGCAGTTACGGCATTACCTCGGTGATACCCATATCGCTGGTATGTCTGTAGAGGAACAGTCTCCGCATGACGCCAACCGCTGGACTTGGCGATTGCAGCTAGATGTTTCGGTGTGTCGATGTCGAAGCGTTTCCCGCCTAGGACGGTGTGATTGCCGCCAACAATCAAGGCGAAGGGCGCGTTGTCTTTCATGAGAGGATGTAGAGAAGTGAATACTTCGGCCATGCCCGAGAAGTATCTGTAGAGTAGCAAGGGGACAGCCTGGCGCCTGAAGCCATCCCCCTCTCCGATGGCGTTCTGTAGCATCTTGCAGTACTTGGCTTGCGCAGCTGGGAGATTCGATGCGTTGCTATGCAGCTTGTCTAGCAGCTCCTTCTTAGACCGTGCGCCACGCACTTCACGGCTTCCGACAAGGCGTGCTTCAAGAGGGATTATCTCTGACGGTGGGATCAGTCCAAGCCAAACCAAACTGAGTCGCTGGGTGTCGATGTAGGGCAGCGCTGTTGCGTAAGGGGGGCTTGTGAGCGCGCAGTCGAATTTTCCTTTTGTACCAAGTTTTTTACCTGTTGCGTGTCGACTGTCGATTAGCAGCGCCCGGCTTCTCGATTTATGCGAATTAACTATCTCCTGAGCATCTTCTAGCTTTTCGATGAACAGGGTTGCCGCTTCCTCATATGCCTTCGCGAATGGCTTCTCTGGAAGAGGAGTCTTTCTTCGCCTAATTCGCAAGTCATTTGGGTCTTGAAGGGAGTAATCGCGAAGCAGGTTGCTAGCTATGGCTAGAAGAGGGTTAGCGAATGGTTCTCCCATCGCCTCGATGGCGATCCGAAATCTTTCAATTACTCGATAGATTTCTGGTGTAAACCAGGAAAGAAGGTATTCTTCTCGGGCGAGGTCTCGTCCCTTCTTTGGAGTTTTAACTGTGCGCTGTCGCTTGATCACAGCGCTTAGGCTTCGACGAAGCTCGCCGGCTGGAATGTTTACCGCAGCCAGCTTGGCATTCGCTATGAATACGGCTAGGGGATTGATATCTGTCCCGATTGCATCAATTCCGAGATGCCCGCACTCAATCAAGGATGTGCCTGATCCGCAGAATGGATCAATTATCCGTGATCCAACCGGGATGTTGAGTATATTGAGGATCGCTCGGACTATCTGTGGGTTGAACTTACCCTTGTACTCATGAAGTCCGTGCGCCGAGTAGCGCGTAGACTGACGGTTGGGCCCGTTACCATTTACTCGCTCTAGACGAGACTGCATTGTGGGAGAGTACTTTTCTCCCTCGGATGCGCCTGCAAAGTAGACTAAGCGTTTCGTCATCTCTGGATCAAAGTCACCGCGCAGGCGAAGACCTCGATCTGTCTCTGAGAAAGATGCTTTTGGCAGAAGGGTTTTTACCTCACGTTTTGCAAGATCAAGTTCGTACGGGAAGTACTTGTAGGGATGCCAGATGAGTTCGGCCATATTTTAGTTCTTCTGCAAGACAAGCACGGTCTCTGTCTTGATGTTGGCGTGCGAAAGATTGAAGGACTTTCTGGTTGCGGAGATGGTTCGCTCGATCCGGGTCGTTGTGGTGAAGCCTGCCTCGGTAGCTACTGCCTGGATAATGTCAGCATTATCGATAATCTTGCCGTGAATCTTCGATCGGCCGATCACGAAGCAAGCGTAGCCTCGCTTCACCAGCACTTTGCGGACGAGGTGGAAGGTCTCGCGCATTTGATCCCAGAAATGTTCTTCCGTGTGGTGGTTGCGCTTGAAAAAATGCGCCCGTGCGCCGATCTCCTGCTGCTTAACCGCCAAGGGGTCGAAGCCTAGCCACCACATACGGTATTTGTGGTATAGCCAGTACTCGTAGGCGTTTGGATAAGGAGGAGAAGTCACCACTAGCCCTACCCTGCCGCCAATGTCTTCGGGTTTCATAGTCAGCGTATTAGCCTCTATGACCCTTGCTTGTGCAAGGCTCCAGTCTCTCGACAAAAGAGCTTTGTTTAACTTCTCGGCTGCACCCAAGAAGTGGGAAAAGACGTCCTCGCGGCTGACTTTTTTGTCGACAGCCGCATACCTTGTGTCGCTGTCTTGATTGGAGACTCGGACAAGGATCGATGAAAGAGCCAAACGTAGCGCGTCATTTGTCGCCTGGTTATCTACCTCTCTAATTTTATCCAGCAGTGCACCAATGGCGGTCTGCACATCTGCTTTGAACCAGTGATCGACGTTCGGGATTTTCCATATACGCTTGGCTCGGCTTTGTGCCGCAGCGGATCCAATGGCTCTGGCTTTCTCTGTCAGGTTATCGGGTGCGACACCTGTCTTTACTCGTGCGATGAGGCAGGCTATTGGATTCAGATCTACGCCGACAGAGGGCAGACCTAGCCTCTGCGCTTCCAGCAGGGTCGTTCCACTACCCGCAAAAGGGTCAAAGACCAGGGTACCTTTAGGGCAAGGGAGTATGCGAAGCAGCGCGCGCGGCAGCTCCCCAATAAATTTGGCAGGGTATGGATGGATCGATTCGATAGCATGAGGGCGCTCACGCTCTGCAAAGCTCCAGTCGACATCAGCCAAACTAGCAATCTCACTACTTGAGTTTTGGTGCTGTTCTACCATATCGATGGTTGTCTGAATCTTGTTGTCACACTTCAACATTGTCGGTTTGCCTAACAGTTCCAGATGGGCAGCACTTGATCAGTGCGTCTGCAGTCTTTTTGTCTGAGTTTGAGCAGCGGGAGAATGGCGGGTTGATGATCGGTTCTCACCACTATTCACGGTGCTCGCTGGCTATCAGATCGGCCTCTTCTCCCGCCGCCTCATTTGCTTCCTCATACTCCCGATGCCCACACGCCGGGCAGATCCACGCCGACCCATCCAGCATGTTGAGCACGTCCACCGGGGTATGCCCGCATTCAGGGCAAGGGGCGTCCACTTTCATCGGTCTACCCTACAGCTTGGATACGATGTTAGCCATGCGATCCTCGCTGACGTGCGTGTAGATCTGGGTTGTGGCGAGATTCACGTGCCCGAGCAGCGCCTGGATGTCGACCAGCTCGGCGCCGGCCTCCAGCAGCCTGGTCGCGTAGGTGTGGCGCAGCTTGTGCGGGGTCACGGTCTTGTCGATCTCGGCCTTCTCGACCAGGCGCCGCAGGTAGGCACGTGCGGCCGGTGCGCCAGGCGGCTTGCCGCCAGGTTCCTTCGCGAACACGAACTCCTCCCCTGCCCTACCCTGCAGCCAGGTGCCGAAAACCTGGCCGAAGGCCTCCGGCAGCGGGACCAGGCGTTCCTTGTCGCCCTTGCCGACCACACGCACCGATCTGGCTAAATTGTTATCCAGTCGGATGTCGCGCACTTTGACCGCCAGGGCCTCGGAGATCCGCAGGCCGGAGTTCTGGATCAGCCCGAACAGGAAGTCGTAGCGGCGCCGGACCTCGAGGACGTGCTCACGCTTCTTGCCGAAGATGTTCTCGGGCAGGTCGTCGATGTTGCGGGCGGCCTCGGTGAGCTTGGCCTGCTCGTCCTTCTCCAGCCACACCGGGATGCGGATCGGGCGCTTGGGCTTATCGGCCAGGTACACCGGATCGGATTCGACCAGGTTGTTCTTCATCGCCCATTTGTAGAACGACGCCAGGCAGCTCGACCGGCGGGCAACGATGTGCGGTTTCACCTTGCGCTCGCGCATCTGCCAGGCAACGAACTGCTCGACCTCGACGTGGCTGCAGCGGCGCCAGTCGTGTTTCGCCTCTTCCAGCCACCGACCCCAGATGCCGAGGTCGGAGTGGTAGCCGTAGCAGGTGCCCTGCGCGTAGCCCTTGGTGTAGCGAAGGTGGGCCATGAAGTCCTTGCGGCTGGTCCAGAAGTCCTTTTCGTCAGCCATGCTCACCACCCGCGATACGAGTCGACGATCGCCCGCTGGCGGTCGTCCAGGCGGGATCGGTAGGCCTCCAATGGGTCCGACCAGATCGCAGGCAGTAGGTCATAGCGGTCGACGGCCAGGGCGACGGTGATGATTTCGGACGACGAGAAGGCTGCGATTCGCTCGCCGTCTTTCCAGCCGTGCGCCTTGTATTCGAGGATGACTTTTTCTTCCTTGTCCATCGATTCGATTTCCCCTCCCAGGTTCAAAGACCTGATCTGTTCTCCATGCGCTTTTTTCTATCCTGCTGCGCCGCCAGGTCGATTATGCCGCTGAAGCCTGTTGTCTGAAATTACTATTTCGGTCGCTTTCTATTGAAAGCTCAAAAGGGCTACGTCGGGTTACAAAAGCCCCATGCCTGCATCACGAGATTGCGCCGCTCATGGCCAATGGCCTGTAAATAGATCTCGGTGGTCTTCGTATCTGTGTGGCCGAGCAGGTCGCGCAGCACATTGAGCGGCAACGGTCGATCGCCGGAGAGCATCGCGATGCCGAAGCCGTGGCGCAGGCCTTTGGCCGAGGCCTGCGGCCCCTCGATGCCGGCACGATCCATGACTCGCTGCACCAGGCGCCAGGCGGTTGTGCGGCTCATCGCCCAAAGCGGCTGCCGGCGCTCGGCGGGCTTGCGTTTGCGCCGGAGGTTGAACACCAGGTCGAACTCATCGACCAACCGATCCGGCAGCGGCACGGTACGAAACTGTGGCCGCTTCACTCGTCCGCGCTGATCCTTCTTGCGCTTCTTCAGACTCCGAAAGACTACCGCGCGCTCGTCGAGCGAGATTCGCTCGGGTGTCAGTTCCAGCGCTTCGGAGGGGCGGCAACCCGAGAAGTGGAGCAGCCTGCAGAACAGACGATCCTCGCGTTCCTCGTTGGCCGAGGCCTTGAGGAACCGCGCGCGCTCGTCGGCGGTGAGGTACAGCCGCTTGCCCTCGTCGTC
>JAGQOW010000167.1 GCA_020427155.1 Planctomycetales bacterium
CGAAACACTTGGTATCGCTCTCTTGATAAGGCTGGCAAATTCCATACCAGACGACCTCTTTTATGCCCAATCATCTTGCCAGCGAAACTAGCCCATATTTGCTTCAACACAAGGACAATCCTGTCGACTGGTATCCGTGGGGCCCCGAGGCGTTGCAGCGGGCCAAACAGCAGCAGCAGCCGATCTTTCTTTCAATCGGTTACTCGGCTTGTCACTGGTGTCACGTGATGGAGCACGAGAGTTTCGAGAACGAAGCGATTGCCAGATTGCTCAATGAGAGCTTCGTCTGCATCAAGGTCGATCGCGAGGAACGGCCCGATCTGGATCAGGTTTACATGAATGCGGTGCAAATGCTCACGGGCCGAGGAGGTTGGCCCATGAGCGTTTTTTTGACACCCGACTTGAAACCGTTCTTCGGCGGAACCTACTGGCCGCCGCAGCGTAAGGGCGGGATGCCCGGGTTTGATGAAGTGGTGACTGCCATGGCACGTGTTTGGGCAACCGATCGCGAGCAGGCCACATCGATGGCCGACAAACTCACCGCCGAATTGGCAAAGCTCGACCAACGTCATGAAGAGGGCGAGCTTTCGGCAGGCCATCTGTCCGCCGCGGCGCGAGCGCTGCAGAATTCGTTTGACCGCTCTTACGGCGGCTTTGGAGGAGCGCCAAAATTCCCTAGCTCGATGGCGCTGCAGTTCTTGATGCGCCACTGGCATCGCAAGCAGGAAGCTTCCTCGTTGGAAATGGTGCGTCTCACGCTCGACCGGATGGCGGCAGGAGGGATTTACGATCATGTCGGCGGCGGTTTCGCTCGTTACTCTGTCGACGCGAGGTGGCTGGTACCCCACTTCGAAAAAATGCTGTATGACAACGCCTTGCTGGCTGCAACCTATCTGGAAGCCTACCAGGCCACCAGAGACCAGAACTACGGACGCATAGCGCGGGAAACTTTGGATTACGTTCTCCGCGACATGACCGGAGACGGCGGCGGTTTCTACAGCACCGAAGATGCCGACAGCGAAGGAGTTGAAGGGAAGTTCTACGTTTGGACGCCTGCTCAGTTGGAGGAAGTCCTTGGCCCTGAGGCAGCCCAGACATTTGCCCGGGTTTACGACGTCACGGCAGCGGGCAATTTCGAGCACGCTAACATCCTCAACCTGCCGAAGACCCTCGAAGAGCAGGCCCGACTGCTGGGCCGAGACCAGCACGATCTGGCTGCGGAACTCGACACCAGCCGAGCCAAACTGTTTGCAACTCGAGAAACCAGGACCCACCCACCGAAAGACGACAAGGTGATCGTCGCCTGGAACGGTTTGATGATCGACACGATGGCCCGTGCAGGAGTCGTATTCGACGAGAGTCGATATGTTGAGGCAGCGATCAAGGCCGCCGACTTTTTGCTGTCTGACGTACGACGCGACGATGGGCGGCTATTGCATACTTGGAGAGGGGGGCAAGCGAAACTCGACGCTTATCTTGACGACTATACATGCCTGGCCAACGGATTGGTTTCACTGTACGAGGCAACCTTCGAAGGGCGGTATCTTGACGAAGCGGCAGCACTGGTGGAGATCGTCCTGGAGCACTTCTCCGACGCCGACGGCGGTTTCTTTTTCACGGCCGCAGACCAAGAGGAGTTGATCGTGCGAAACAAAGACTTTGCCGACAACGCAGTTCCCAGCGGCAATTCCATGGCGGCGACCGTGCTAGTGCGTCTGGGCAAGCTTACCGGGAAGCAGGAATACCTGCAGGCCGCCGAAGCTGCTTTGTTGCCCTCGGTTGATTTGATGCGGCGAGCACCGGTCGCGGCTGGCCAAAGCCTGATTGCCTTGAACCTGCTGTTAGGGCCGACCTACGAGATTGTTCTAGCGGGAGATACCGCTGAGGAAGAAACTCGCCGCGTGTTGTCCGATCTCAACCGTCGTTATCTTCCCAACAAGGTGTTGGCATTGGCTAGTGAATCGGGCGCCAGCAATCTGCCCCCTGCACTGCTAGCCGATCTGCTCGTGGGCAAAAGCAAATCGGAAGGTACCGTGACGTTGTATGTCTGCGAGGGCCATACTTGTCAGGCACCTGCGCAGGGCAAGGAAGAAATCGCCCACGTACTCGATGAACTCATGCCGCCAAAGCTTTTTGACTAATGGCGACTCGCAGGTGTCGTACTTTCAGCCTGGTCGAGCAACTTTTCGAGGCGATCGATCTGTTGCTGGCTTTCGGAAATCAGCTGTTCCAGGATGATAATCTTGGAGCTTAGCTGGCCATTCAAATCGCGAGTCATTTCGTGCATCTCGACTTTCTGCCGTTCGACTTGCGCGAGCGTGTCGCGCTGCACTCCGTCCCACGCGCTGGTGGGGCGATGGAGGTGTTCCAGCGGGGGCGATTTCGTGCGTCGCGAACGACCCAAGTACCGATAAGTCCTCTTTAGCAATACCAAGGTCAGCAGCGCAACGCCCCCCAAAAACATCCAAACCGCCGGCGTATTGGCGAGCAAGGGAGTCATTTCGCGCCGATCCTACTGCGTCGATAGGGTTAACCAGGGCGGGCCGCAAATGCCTGGCGTGCAGCCGCATAAACCTGCATCAAGGGAATATTTTGTTTATCGGCAATTTGTTGGCAGGAGGCAAACTCTGGGCTAAATCGCTCGGTTTCGTCAGGCAATTGGGCCACGACGCCCTCAAGGTCGCCCCAGTCGGTCGAAACTAACACTTTCCGCCGAGATAGGGTCAGCCGCTCGACGCGAGACCGCCGTAGCCCAAGCGTAGTTGTCTCGCGAAAGATGATCAAAGCCAGACGGTCCTCATCCTCCGGTCGGCATTGAACCGAAAGCAGAACTCCTGGCCGACCTTTCTTCATTTGCAGCGACGAGGTCGCCACATCGAGCGCTCCAGCTTGCCACAGCTTTTCGGCACAGTGGCTGACCATTTCGCCCGGCAGGTCGTCGAGATTGGTTTCTAGCAGCGCGATCGTGTCGGTGTCTGTTGCCGTTGCAGCGGTCTCGCCAATCAACAAGCGAAGAATATTCGGGTGCTCAAATTCAGCCTGGCCCGCTCCGTAACCAATGGCAGAGATCTCCATGGCGGGTAAGGGACCAAATTGGTCGACGAGTGTCGCAACCAGCGCGGCCCCGGTGGGCGTCGTCAACTCTCCTTGCACCTGGCTGGCGGCGATTGGCACCCCGCGCAGTAGTTCCCCCGTGGCCGGCGCAGGGATTGCGCAACGTCCATGCGCGATGTTCACAAAGCCAGTTCCGGTCGGAACGGCAGAACAAACGACGCGATCAACACCGAGCAAATCCCAACCAATTGCCGAGCCGACAATGTCGGCAATCGAATCGACGGCTCCCACTTCGTGGAAGTGTACTTTTTCGATCGTCGACCCATGGACCTTCGCCTCTGCTTCTGCCACTTTCTGAAAGATCTGCAATGCCAGCTTGCGCTGAGCATTGGAAAGCGAACTTCGTTCGATGATTTCAACGATGTGGTGCAGATGCCGATGGGCATGCTCGGGCTCGTGCTGGACGGTAAGCTGCAAGGCGCGGAAGCCCCGCTTTTTGACTTCTTCGGCAACCAGCCGGCAGCTAGGAAGACCGAGCGAATCGATTCCTGCCTGCAAAGCCTCCAGTTCAACGCCTGCATCGATAAGAGCGCCCAGCATCATGTCGCCGCTGATTCCACTGGCACAGTCGAGGTAGGCAATACGCATGGACAGATTCAACTCCTGGTCGGCGGTTGGGGCTAGCACTGGATTCTACCGCAGCAGTAGTCCTGGTGGCAGCCCCATTAGCTGTGCTACCACGCGGTCTGAGGTCCTTCGGAGGCAAGTGCGCCTCCGGTCATTAAGGAGGCAGTTTGCTAGCAACGTTGACCCTTGCGGCAAAGATTGCTACTGTCTGCTCGCTAATACCCTTGAGTCGCTACGGGTGCTGACATGCCGATTGTCAAACTTTCGCCAAAATCATCGATTGGCGGGCTACCTGCGCGAATGAAGGTGCTATACATCACCACTCCGCGACGCACTGGTGATTGGCTGGCTGAAGCATTCGCCAGCGATAGCGCTTCGCAGATCTATCTGAAGGAAGTGGTTGGCGAAGCGGAAGGTCTGGCGAGATTGCGCGACGAGGTGTTCGATGCCGTGCTGCTCAGCCACGAGCCTGGCGAACTCGATGCTCTCGACCTGGTTGAAGGTCTGCGCGCCGGCGGCAATGAAGAGCCGATGATCATCTTGGGCTCCGAGCCGCCTCAACATCTCGATGCGCTCTGCTACGAGGTCGGGGCCGACGACTATTGTTGTGTGGCCGAAACGACCGTTCGCGGTCTGCTGTGGAAATTCGCTCGAGCGATTCAACAATACCAGCTCCGACGCGACAACCGACAGTTTGTCCAGGCTGAGCGAAAGCGATTGCAGCAAGAACATCAGGAAGCGTCGCGGCTGCTGGACCAACAGCGAGCACTTATAGACGACCTGAGAGTCCTCAGCGAAGGTGGAATTGCCTCTGACTCGGAGCAACGTACCAGTGTTGAAGCATGTCTGGCCGTCTCTGCCTCCACTGCTACCGCTCTGCCACTACAGCTGCCAGCGCAGCTGGTCGCGCACTACCGCGAGCTATTGCGCACGTACGTCATCATGGGCGTCGGAAATCTGGCAAAAGAGATGGCAGATCTGGCCGAGCTATTGGCAGTGTCGGGCGTATCGGCACAAAGGGCGCTTCAGCTGCATGTCCAGGTGCTTGAGGAACTGGTACAAGGACTCGGAGCTCGCAGCGCTCGGCACGTTATGAATCGGGCTGACCTGTTGGTACTCGAAATGATGGGGCATCTGGCCGACGGCTATCGTCTGCGCTACTTCGAGCGGCATCACCCTCCTCGCCAACTGCCGCTTCCGGGATTCGAAACCCCTTGGGTCGCCTGAAGTCTCAGATCTTTGGTCCTGCCTGGCTCTGTAGCCATCTGGTGGCCTCGTCAAGGTCGTGAAACAGGCGGCAACTGTAGCCAGCATTGCGAAACACGGTTTCAGCGAAGGCGGGGGAAGGTTCCCCTTCGGCTCCAACCAACGCAATCCGAGAGAATTGGCTAAGACCGAATTCTACCAAGTCGCCATGAATGAATTGGTATTGCTCGATGGAGCCGACATCCGCAGGTGAATGTGTCAGCTCAACGAGATAGCTGCTGAGGCCATGTTCGCTGGCAAGATCAATGGCCTGTTTAACTGTAGCCCGTGTTTGTTTCATTGGCATCGAGCGAGAGAACCGGAGATGCACCCAAGTTTTTCCTTCAGGAATCGAAAGCTCATAGCCTGAGGTTTCGCTCGCCATCGTATCGCGCCCTTTAGCCAGCACAGTACTCTCAACGGACGAGAACACCTTAGCACAATGGCATATGGTTAAATATCCCTTATTCGGGGGTGAACTACCAGAGGTGCCTTTCATCTAATGGACTTCGAGTCAAACCAGGTAAGCAGCCCGAAGACAAGATATCCCTATCTGATTTAGATTGTTTCCGCAGGGCGCAACGCCTCCCCGCTTCGTCACGCTTGATCTGTTAGTCCGCGAGTTGGCGGAAGTCGGTCGGCGATGAGTGCAAGAAACGCTGGTACGAGAATGGTGCGAACCACGAACGTGTCGAGCAAGATGCCCAGCGACAACGAGAATCCAAGTTCGACCATGCCGTTCATATGCGCGGTCGTCATCGAGATGAAGGTCCCGGCCATAATGATACCGCAACTGGTAATGATTCCCCCCGTCTGGACTATCGCATGGCGAAGGCCCGCAAGAGCACCGCGCCGACGTTGTTCCTCGATCACTCGAGTGACGAGATAGATGTTGTAGTCCTGCCCCACTGCTACCAGGATGACAAACAGGAACAGTGGAACCTTCCAATCGAGACCCAGGTAGTGTTCGCCCCGCAAGGCCTGAAACACCAACGAGGTAATGCCCATAGTGACGAGATAGCTCAGCAAAACCGTTGCAATCAGGTAGCAGCAGATAAGTGGTTTTCGCAACAGGACAACAATCACCAGTAACACGGCGGCGGTTACCAAAAATTGTATGCGCAGGCGATCGGCGATAGTCACGCTCTCCAGGTCTCGAATGCCGGCGGTGGGCCCCAACAGTTCGAATGACGCTCCATGCCAGGTCGACTCGGGATCTGTGCTCAGACGATTTAGCACCTGCTCCACTTCGTTGCAGGTTTGTACCGCGGCGACTGAAAACGGTTCGTAAGCCAGAATCAGGAACAAGCGCGTGACATTTCCGGCCGTTTCGCCAACCTGCGAGACGAAGGCCGCCTTGGTCAGCGGGCTCCCCTTGGCAGCAAGTACCATTAGCCCCTCGGTAGAGAAGACCCTGGTTGAACCTGGTGGATCGCCCATTGGTTGGTACAAACTGCGAACTTGCTCCACACCGGCGAGATCGTCGAGCGGTTTGGCAAGTTCGGCAATGCGAAACCGACCGTCCACCGTATCGAGCCCGCCTTCGGGATGTCGGGCTAAGACGACTAGCGGGCCAATCTCTCCTGCCGGAAAATACTGTCGCAAAAGCTGTGTCCCGCGCCGACTGACCCGATTGGCGTTCAACTCGCTAAGGAGGTCGTAGGTGACTTCGACTGACCAGCCAATTCTGGCTAAAGGAAGGGCCAGCAACAAGCTGACGACAAGAATCGACGCTGGCCACCGCAATACGAAGTCGGCCAGCAATCGCCAGCTTGAGAAACGAGATCTCTTTAACCTGACCTTCGGCTGACCCTTGCTCACGGTCGAACCCATACGGGTGGCCAACAGCGCAGGAACCAGGGTTAGGCAGGCCAATAGCGTCACTGTCAGGCAGATGGCGATTGCTGGCCCACTGTAAGTGAATTTCCCGAAGTCGGCCCATGCCATCATGAGCAGGCCAACTATCGTGGTTAGAGCACTGGCGCCGAGCGCGACCCCAACCCCTTGCAGGGCCGTGGCAAGTGCTTCGCGAATCGGCAAACGGGCTGCGCGCTGCTCTCGAAACCTCGCTGTCAGAAACAAGCAATAGTCCGTGCCGGCGCCAAACAAGAGCACGATGACAAAAATCTTGGTCGTCGTGAAGATGCGAATGACGGGCCAGGCTTGCGGATGCTGCTGACTCCAGGAAGCAAGGAGCGAGAGGAGATCGATCGATACGGTCGCGGCAATTCCGATCGTCAGCAGTGGCACAATGACCAGCGCCGGCGATCTGTAGATCACCAGCAGTGCGATGGCCACTAAAAGGATCGACATGCGATGTGTGCTCGAAACGCTCTCAGCGGCCGCCATGAGCATGTCGCCGCCAATCGTCGCCGAGCCAGAAATGCCAATTTCCAGTCCCGTTGGTGCTTCGTACTGTGCGGTAAGTACTGCGTCTTCTACCAACCGCAGGACACGAATGTTGTCCGTGGCCATGAATTCGTTGGTTAAGCGAATCACTACTCGTACGGCCTGCCCCGAGGGACTCAAGAGCATCGGCCCCACGACGGGAGTTTTCTCTGTCCAAACGTCGACCACGGGCAAGTTGGGCATCTGCTCGAAGCTGCGCCCCAAGGCGAAGGCGAACTGACGGTCTTCGAGCGAAAGTTTTTCGTCAGGTCGTGCAAAGACGAGCACAATCTGGCTGTCGGCGCGGTCTTCGGGAAAAGCCTGGGCGCTCAGTTCTGCTGCACGAACGACTGTCGTCTTGGCCGGCAAGTGCTTGAGATCGCCATCGATGGCGACTTCGGACCAGGCCGGGGCCACGGCCTTCAAGCACACTGCCGCGGCGATCCAGCAAACGATCACTCTCCAGCGATGATCGCAAATGGCGTAACCTAGTCTCAAGAATCCGTCAGATGGCAACATTGAGAGAAGGCGTTTCGCGGGCTGGGATGTCGAATTCTCCCTCAGGGGGAGCGTTACCCAAATGGTAAACGCTCCTGCAGTCGACCACTAGCAGCCAATCGAAAATGCGCAAAGAACTGCGGCGTCGAGCCTGCCCCTCTCGACGCCGCAGCAGATGGCTACTCCTCAAGCACAGTTCTGCTTAGGACTCTTCTGCCGCAGTCAGTTTTGGTTTTCGCTGCGACTCCATGCTATACAGCCTGGCGACTCGCCGATCGGCCTTGGTCGGCACTCCGTTGACTACCGAGCCAATCAACCGAATGCCCATACTTTTGAGCAACTCGGCTGCCTGGTAGATACTGCGTATCTCGCTGTGGTCTCGCAAGACCGTCAGAATGGCCCCATCGACGTGCTGGCCGATGGATAACGAGTCGGAAAGGCTAAGCACCGGCGCCCCGTCGATAATGACGAAATCGAACTCGGCTCGCAGTTTCTCGAAGATTGGCTGCAACTGATCGGCGGCCAGGGCATGGATCGCATCCATATCGCATTGGCCCGCGGTAAGCAGCCAGAGTCCTTCAGTATTGGTAGGACGCAGCGCGTCGGAGACTTCGATCTCTGATCGCAGCAGCTCGCTCAAACCATCCTCAACCGGCATCCCGAATAGCTTGTGGAGAGCTGGTTCTCGCAAATCGCCATCGACGAGCAAAGTACGGCGTCCGGCCCGCGAAAGGCTGAGTGCGAGATGGCTGGCCACGGTCGTACAACCCTCCATCGACGAGGGGCTTGTGATGAGCACCACTTGTCGGGCTCGGGAGGTCGAGTCGTGCATCAGCGTCGCACGAACGTTGTCGATCGACTCAGAAAGCTGGGCTGCAATGGC
>JAGQOW010000015.1 GCA_020427155.1 Planctomycetales bacterium
GTTACCGCGTTTGGAAAACTGCCAGCCTTGCAGCTGTAGTCTTGAGTCTCAATTCGGTAGTAGGTGGTCATGCTGTGATTGCTCGAGTCTTGGGCCAGCTGACGGGTTGGAGCCTACTCCCAGGAAACGCGGGCTGGTGGTTGGCCGCTTCGGCACTTGTCGGAGGCTGGCTGCTGGGGAAACTCATTCTCGACGCTTCCGAATGCCGTGCTGCGACAATCGCTTACATACTAGCCGTGGGTTGCTTTGCCGCTGCTGCCGCAACTGCGGTCGGATGGTCGCCCGCGTGGGCGGCTTCGTGGCCCGAGACGATGAGTCGCGTACTGCCCCTGGGCGGCAACGTGCTGCTGCTGGTTGGCTCGCTATTGTTTGCCCGCTATGTGACGCTCGATGTACAGGGCCTCATCGAGCATCCTTCAGCCTCCGGGCAGCCGAGTACTTCCCTGTCTTCTGACTCTGCTCAGGAGAAGAACGAAGCTCGATTGACCATCCCTTCGAAGTCTGCCGACGATGAAGCTTGGACCGATGGTAGCGATTTCGAAGAGGATGAATCGGAGCAAAGTGATCTGGAAGAGGAGCGTCGGGAAAACCGTCGTCTGAGCAAAGCAGAGCGAAAGCGGCACCGCAAGCAAAAAAACCACAATCGAGCTGCCTAGTTGAGAAGTGTGCCAGCGCTATTGAAGGACTGGTCGCTAGTGGACAAGGATCGGTAAATCGCCGATAGTGTGCCACTGATCCCCGACCTCTAGCCCGCCCTGCTCTCCTATGACTGTTCGCACTCGTTTTGCTCCTAGTCCTACCGGCTACTTACACATCGGCGGTGTTCGTACGGCGCTGTTCAATTGGCTCTTTTCCAAACGCCATGGCGGCCAGTTTCTGCTTCGCGTTGACGATACTGATCAACAACGCAACGTCGAAGCTGCTCTGGCGCCGATCCTCAATGGTTTCCGCTGGTTAGGGCTCGAGTGGGACGAAGGCCCTGAGGTCGGCGGGCCACACGGCCCCTACTATCAATCGCAGCGAACCGAAAAATATCAAGCTGCCGTTGCCGCCCTGGTAGCCTCGGGAGCGGCTTACCGGGACTATGCCACCACTGAAGAGATTCAATCTGAACGAGAACAGGCTCAACAAGCGGGTGAGCAGTTCACCTACAGCCGTCGGTGGAAGGCTGAGACAGCCGAGCAGGCGGCCGCTTTTGAAGCCGCAGGCCGGCAGGCTGTTGTCCGGCTCAAGATGCCGCGAGAGGGCGAATACGTTCTGAACGATCTCGTTCGGGGTGAAGTTCGCTTTCAGTGGGCCCGTGAGCAGGATCATGTGATCCAACGTGCCGATGGTACTTGCCTCTATCATTTGGCTACTGTAGTCGACGACGAAGACATGCAAATCACGCATGTCATTCGTGCCGAAGAACACCTCTCGAATACGCCTCGCCAGGCCTTCATCGCACAGGCACTCGGCTATGAGCTGCCCCAATTCGCCCATCTGCCGTATGTGGCTGAGCCAGGAAGCAAGAACAAACTGAGCAAGCGAAAGCTGGAGAAGTACCTGAAGAATCGCGACTTTGCTCAGTTAAAAGAACATGGCGAAACAATTGCTGAGCGGCTGCACCTGACCACCGACGCCGAGATGTTCAATCCTGTTATCGTCGACTTCTACGAGCAGATCGGCTTTCTGCCCGATGCGCTGTTGAATTATCTGCTGCTGCTCGGCTGGTCGCTGGACGATCAGACCGAGGAGTTCACTCGCGACGAGATGATTGCTCACTTCTCATTGGATCGGGTCAATCGCTCGCCGGCAAGTTTCGACCCGCAGAAACTGATGGCGTTCCAAGATCGGGCGATGCAGCGACTGCCGGTGAAACAGAAAGTCGCCAAGGTGCTGCCGTTCCTGCAGCAAGCCGGATATGTGGATGATCCGCCGCCCTGCGAAACCGCCCCGCAACTGGCTGAAATTGTCGCTACTGCAGCCGACCGCATCAAAGTAGCAGGCGACATTCTCGACTACAGTGACTTTTTCGTCGCAGATGAGTCTCTAGAGTACGATGAGAAAACCCTCGACAAACGCTTGCGAAACGCCGCAGGTGTTCCCGAACTACTCAGCGAGTTTCGACAGGTGCTTGCCGGCCTCGAATCGTTTGATGCCGATGTCCTCGAAGCCACTCTCAAGGAGTTTGTCGAATCGAAAGGCATCAAGATTGGCCAGCTAATCCATGCGGTTCGTGTGGCGGTAACCGGCAAACCGGTCGGCTTCGGATTGTTCGAAACGCTGGAGATCCTCGGTCGAGAGCGCAGCCTCGCTCGCATCGATCGTGCCCTGACGCTTTAACACCGGCGATCTCTGCTGACGTCCAATTCTCGTGAGGGTAACTCAAGTCATTAGCAATTGCCAACGCCCCAGACGCCGGCACGAGGTTGGGCGTCAACGCGTTTGCCCCGCACTGTCTTTGCCTCGTTAGGGCGAAACGCTTCGGGAGCGGCTACGCCGGCCGCTTCGGTTGGATGAGTTCGGCCCCGGTTGGCCTCCTAGCCAGGGCTCGCTCAGAGCTTCTGCGATCACCCGCTGCAAGTCGTCGGCGTTGAGCACCCCGTTGGCCGAGTGAATGCGGACCACCGTCTCCGGTTTTGCTGCCTGATCGAGCACAGAAATCGTTTGCTTGATTTCTTCGAGCACTTCTTCGCGGGCCGAGATCACTACCGAATTCGAAACCTCGTCGACGCCTATGGAAAGTGCCCCGCTGAATTTCACCAGCACGGGCCCTTCGCTCCCTTCAACCGTGCGCCGCGCGTCGCCGAAGATGTACGAGCTCTCTCGCGAGATAACCGACTGCTTGCCATCCTGGGTCTGAAACTCTTTGTCTCTGGAACTGAGCAAATCGCGGTAGACTTCCTTCAGCGAAACGACAATATCTTCTGCTCGCGAGTACTTGATTTGCACCGCCTCGGTCTTGCGACGGTAATAGAGATCAGGATTGGGCGGCCGGTCATAGAGTTTGATCATCTCTTCAATCACGCGCATCTGAGTGGGACTGGCATTCGCAACCAGCAGCGTATTGGTTGTCGGATCGTCTACGAACCGGATTGGCGGTCGCTTACCCAGGGTGAGCGGTGCGGGTTCAGGTTTGGTTTGCTGTCGGCGTCCGAACCAATCCACAATGCTTTCGCCCTTGTCTTCCCCCAATTCATCCTGGAAGTAGATCTCCAGGTTATAGACCACGTCAACGACGCTGATGTAGAGAAGCTGAAAAGAGCGAAACTCGGTCTGCACCGGCGACAACTGATCAATCAGCACCTGCAACTGGTCCAGGGCTGCGGTATCCTCCGAAGCCAAAACAATCTCACCGTTCTCATTGACAGTAATCTTGATCGGCGGAGCCTCTGCTTTCGCCGTCTGATCATCAACAACCTGTGCTAGCCAAGTAGGTTGAGATGCAAATCGACCCTGAACCTTTGCCGCATCAGTCACCTTGTCTTCCTGGTTGTCCTCATCATCACTTGCAGGCTTGTTCTTCTCAGGCGGGGGTTGGATCTCAAGCTTGTTTTCGCCCGACCAAGTCGAGCGCAGCTGCTCGAGCAATTGCCGCGTGGTCTCGGCATCGCGGGCTTCCAGTCGGCGTACCTTTCGTCGATCGTTGTAAGAACTGTCGACACGTTCGCTCAGCTTGGCTATCAAGTTGTCGACTTCTTCCAACTCGGCATCAGTTACCCACAGCAGGAGCCGATTGTTCTCGACGTCGGGCAAGACTCGAAATCCATCGCTAAGATCTTCTTCCTTCGTGTCGTCTCGATAGCGGAAATAGTAGAAAGGAAGGTTGTCTTCTTTTTTCTCTTGCGACCCTAAGACCAGGGCCATGATCGATCCGGCAACCTGGTCTGCAGGCAGGCTGGGCGGCAACCATCGCACCTCGGTGCGTCTGCCTGAACCATCGAGCTTGGCAATCATTTTCTCAATCGTGATATGATCCGCCTCGGTCGCATAAGCGTAGATCACTTTGCCAGTGGCATCGGTCTGCATCTGGGTCTTCGGGTCGAGAGCACCTATTTCCTCCAGGGTGCGAATCACACCGTCGGCTCCCGATGTTATCATCTGGTACTTCTCCATCTTCATCGGCTTCGAAGCGATGCGGCCCCCTTCGCCTACCGGCACATCGATTTGCTCAATCGTGCGTTCGATGAGCGGAATTTTCTCGGGCGGAGCATTGACCAATAGGCTGTTCTGTCGCTGATTCACCGCGATATAAACCTGCTGGTCGCCGATCTTCGAAATGTCGCGGCCGGATCGGCTCGCTTCCTGCATCATCATTTGCATTCGCTGGGCTTCGAACTGAACTTCGGTCGACGTCTTGCGAGCGCTTGGGTCGAGTCCTAAGAGAATCATGACCTGATCGGCCACGTACGTTGCCCGGCGATGCTGCAGCGGAAAGATCATCGGCATTTCCAATGCTTCGGCGGCAAGTTGTTCGCCGTAGAGCAGATCGCGGACGTCAATCAGGTTGGCTACTGTGTCGACAATGACCAGCTGCTTGCTCGATTCGAGCGATTGAACTCGCGCCCCTTCGCCCAAAACGCCTTCAATCTGTCGGGCCGCCACATTGATATCGGCAGAAAGGGGAAGCTGGAACAGAACTCGCACCAGCTCGTGCGCTGGACTGTCTTCTAAGTCGTCAGGATTGACACGCCGAACGACGTTCGGGTCCATCTCATCAAGGAAGTTTCGAATCTTCTCATGATCTGCTTTACTCGCATAGGCATAGATCGTTTGGCTCAACGGGTTGCTTTGGAGTCGGGTTCGTGGATCCAAACCGCCAATATCCATCAATGCAGTGACGGTTGCCGTCACGTCGCCGACTGCCAGGTGATAGGGCACCATCGTTTGCTTGCTAGTCGTGGCAACGGCCTCGCCGTTTTCTGGTACGTCCAGCTGAGTGACAATCTGCTCAACGGTCAGCATCTTGTCGTCCGGTGCATTAACGACCAGGCTGTTACGCTTTTCGTTAGCTGTGATATAGAGTTTGAGCCGTTGCAGTTCTTGCTGCATCTGTACCGGGTTGGAAATCAGCTCGGGGCTCGCGCCCAGCATCGTCAGAACCTGATCGACCATGTCGATTGCCCGACGGTGCTGCAACGGGAACTCACGGATATTCTTTTGAGAGAGTAAAGCAGCCTCTTCCACTCGCAGCACATCACGAACGCCAATGAGATTTGCCACGGTGTCGATTACTACCAGCTGATTGCTCGAGTCGAGTGCCTGCACGCGACCCGTAGGGCCGACAATCCCTTGGATCTGCGTCGACATCAACTGCATGTCGGCTGTTGGCGGCAGTTGGAAGCGAACTCTCGCCAACTCGTGCGCAGTGTACTCCTCCAGCTGATCGGGTTCGACTTGCCGGATGAAATTCGGATCGATCTTCGATACAAATTCACGAATCCTCTCGTGCTCCTCTTTCGTCGCAAAGGCGTAGAGAGTTTGACTTACCGGATCGCCCTGGAGCCTCGACTTGGGCCCCAGATTGCCGATCTCGGTCAGAGCCTTGACCATGGACGTTACGTCTTGTCCCGTCACTTTGTAGGGCACCATAAACTGGCCTTCAGACACAGACGAATCAGTTGCTGCGTCGGGGACATCAAGTTGTTTGACAATTCTTTCGACAAGTTCAATCTTGTCTGCTTCGCCATTCACAACCAGACTGTTCCGCTGTTGGTTGGCCGTGATATAGAGGTTTAGCGTGCGCAGTTCGTTGCGCAGTTCGTAGGGAGAACTGATAGTCGCTTTCCCGATGCCTAGCATCGTAAGCACTTGTTCGACCATTTCCTCGGCGCGGCGATGTTCAAGCGGGAACTCACGAATGTTATTTTTCGTTGCGAGCGCAGCGGCTTCGGCGCGCAATACCTCGCGCACTTCCAACAACCTCTCTACCGAATCGACCACGACCAACTGTTTGCTAGCTTCCAAAGGTTGAACCAGGCTTTTGGGGCCGAGTAAACCGCGAACCATGTTTGCCGAAGTGGTTACGTCCGCCGATTGGGGCAGTTGGAAGATCACACGCCCGAGATCTCGCTTAGAATGCTCTTCAAGCTTGTCGGGTTCTATCTGAATCATCACCTTGGGCTTGGTCTTGTTGATAAAATCTTCGATTCTCTCGTGATCTGAGCGGGTGGCGTATGCATAGAGTGTCCTGTTTACGGGGTCTCCTTGCAGCTTCGCAGTAGGACCAATGCCTCCAATTTCCAACAAGGCCTTTTCTGCTGACGTCACGTCAATGTAATCGAGTTTGTAAGGCACTAGCGTGAGTCGATGCTCATCTGCCACTGCTTCAATCGACTCAGGCACATCGAGCTGCTCGATAATCTTTTCGACAATCTCAAGCTTGTCTGGCGAGGCATTCACCATAATGCTGTTGCGCTGCTGGTTGGCGGTCACAAATAACTTCATCGCCTGCAGTTCGATGCGCAATTGATATGGAGAACTGACCGTCGCCGGGTCAAAACCAAGCATCGTCAGCACTTGCTCAACTATCTCGGTGGCACGTCGATGCTTCAGCGGGAATTCCTTGATGATGCTTTGAGTCGCCAGCGCGGCTGACTCTGCCTTCAGCACCTCGCGAATCTTGATAAGATTCTCGGCAGTATCAGTAACTATAATCTGCTTGCTCGATTCGAACGATTGCACGATACCGCGCGGAGTAGTTAATCCTTGCAGTTGAACAGCAATCGTCGCCACCGTGGCCGACAACGGCATTTGGAATCGGACTCGTACCAATTCATGCGCAGGAGCGGTATCAAGCTCTTCAGCCTCCACCGTCCTAACAGTTGGCGGCGCAATCTTCTCCAAGAATACGCGAATCTTCTCATGATCTTCCGCACTGGCGATCGCATAAAACGTCTCGGCAGCCGGTCCGGCGTCGAGTCTCGCCAGCGGCCCCAATTCGGCCAGCTTCCGGACCATCTCGATCACCGAGAGGACGTTCTGTCCAGGAACTTCGTACAGTTCCATTGTCAACGAACCGTCGGCCGCAGGCGAAGCCTCGCCTTCGGCAACGTCGAATTGCTTGATGATCTGCCCGACCAGCTTGATGAGCTCTGGGCGAGCTCCGATCAACAGCGAATTTCGCTCGGGCTTGATCGCAACAAACAACTTCATCCCTCGGTATGTGAAGCGGGCGCCCTGAGGGCTGATAGGCGTAGGTCCCAATTCGAGCATCGTCAGCAGTTGCTCTGCAATTACTTCGGCACGGCGATGCTCCAGCGGATACTCCTGGAAGACATCGACCGATGCCATCGCTTCGCTCTCTGCCGCCAGCACGTCGCGCACTTCAATCAAGTTGGCAGCCGTATCGTCGACAATCAATTGCTTGCTGGCGTCGAGCGATTGCACTCGTCCATAAACGCCGAGGATACTTCGCACCTGAGCGGCAGCCTGGACCATGTCTGTAGTGAGCGGAAGCTGAAAGCGAACCCTGACCCGCTCTTGGGCAGCGTACTGTTCGAGCTGATCTGCCTCGACCCGAACGATTGCGTTGGGGTCGATCTTTTCGACAAACTTACGGATCTTCTCGTGATCGGCCTGATCGGCGTATGCGTAGAGCGTCAGACTTGATGGATCGCCATGGAGTTGAGTTCGGGGCGAGAGATTGCCAATGGTTTGCAGCGTCTCGACGACAACCGTGACGTTCTGTCCCGTTACTTTGTAAGGAACCATGCTCAGGCGGTTGGCATCACTGTCGGGAGTCTCAGGCTGAGGCACATCAAGCTGTTTGATGATCTTCTCTACCAGTTCCAACTTGTCTGGCGAGGCATTGACGATCAGGCTGTTCCGCTGTTGATTGGCCGTGATGAACAACTTCATTGTTTGAAGTTCCATTCGCAACTGGTACGGAGAACTCACCGTAGCGGGATCGAGGCCTAGCATGGCTAAGACTTGCTCGACCATCTCCGTTGCGCTGCGATGCTCTAGCGGAAACTCTCTGACGATGCTTTGAGTCTCGAGTGCCGCGACCTCTGCATCGACTACTTCGCGAATGTTGATCAGATTCTCGGCAGTATCCAGCACAATGATCTGCTTGCTCGATTCGAGCGACTGCACAATGCCCCGGGGCGTTGTAATCCCTCGCAGTTCGGCGGCTACCGTCGTCGCAACCGCTGAGAGCGGCAACTGGAAGCGAACTCGAAACAACTTTTGGCGCGGCAGAGACTCCAACTTTTCGGGGGCGACGGTCTGAATCACCTCGGGAGCGATCTTTTCCAGGAAGCTCCTGATCTTCTCCTGGTCCTGTTCATTAGCTATCGCGTAGAGCGTACCTGGCGCAGGCCCGGCTTGCATGCGGGCGAGCGGACCGACGCCGCCAATATCGCGCAGCATCGTGATCAAGCTATTGATGTCCTGGCCAATGACGTCGTAGATGACCAACGACTCGGCTGGGACAGCGTCCGGGCTTGCCTCGGTTTCAGGAATATCGAACCGCTCCACCGATTGGCTGATCAAATCGAGCAATTCAGGATGAGCACTCGCTCGAAAGCTGTTCGCTTTCGTGTTGACCGTCACGATCAGCCTCAAACCCTGATAGTCCAGCCGCACTCCTTGCGGATTGCTGAGTCCGGCGGGGCTGAGACCTAGTGCGGTCAGAACCTGACCGGCGACATCTTCCACCCGTCGATGTTTAACGGCGAACTCTTGTTGGTTGTCTTGGGCGGCAAAGGCGGCCTCTTCGACGGCAATGAGTTGCTTTGCCTCGACCAGTTTCTCTACCGTGTCGATCACCAACAGTTCTCTGCTGGTTTGTAGTGGCAGCACCTTGGCATTAGTACTCAATACTGGTTGCAGTTTGGCGCTAATCTCCGCCGGAGCAATCCCCAACGGCAACTTAAAGCGAACCCGCACCACGTCGTGCGGCTCAAGCTCTCCCAGTTTCTCTATTTCGATCGTAGGGGGCATCGTGACGTCGAGCTTCTCAATGATCTCCTGAATCTTCAGGTGATCTGCTTGGGTAGCCGTGGCGAGCAGCGTCTTGCTGCTCAAGTCGCCCTGCAATCGGCTGCGAGGGTCGAGTCGGACGATGTCTTCGAGTGCTTTGATGATTTCGTTGGGATCAGCCATTACCAGTTGGTATTGCTTCATGGAAAGACCAGCTTCTCCTTCCACTCCAGCTTCGTCTGGCACGTCAAGTTGCTTGACGGTCCTTTCCACTACAGCCATCAAGTCGGCAGGGGCGTTGACCAGGATGCTATTGCGCTGCCGGTTCACCGCGATGTAGACTTGCGGGCCGTCGTCCTTGATCATCTTCGAAACGTCTTGGGCCTTTTCGATCAGCTTCATTTGCATCTGAAGCCGCTGGGTCTCTAGCTTGAGTTCGTCGGGGGTCTTGATGACGTTAGGATCAAGACCGATGACGACCAGCACTTGCTCGGCGACATAGTCGGCACGGCGATACTTCAGCACATACTCGCGGGGATTCCCGGTTTGAGAGTCTTCCTGCCGCTCTGCATACATCAGGCTCCGAACGTCGCGCAAATTGGTTACCGCGTCGATCACCAACAAGCGCCGGCTTGCCAATAGCGGAGTCACCTTGGCATTGGGACTGAGCAATACCTTGACATCTTCAGCGGCTTTGCCGGGCTCCATGTTCACCGGAATATTGAAGGTAACGCGCATGAACTCGTGAGGGGCAAAGTTCTCCAATTCGTCGGCTTCGGCGCGAGGAATCAGACTGGGATCGAGCTTGTCGACCTTCACGACCGAGAGGACCTCGCCTTCGTTGAGCATCGTGAAACCGCGCGCCAGCAGATGCCGATTCAACAGGTCGCGGGCTTCAGCAAGTGAATAGGTGTGTTGGGTTGTGAGATTGAGCGAATCGGAAGGAAGCTCTTGCCAGTCGAGGCTGAAGCCTGCCGCGTCGGCATAGTCCTGCAGTACTTGTGCCCAAGGTTGGGCGACATAGCTGAACTGGATGCGCCCTTCGGCATCGGGAGCTACCTTCTCGCGATTGGTCACGCCCGGAGTGGCAGCGGCGGTTCCTTCGGTGGGAGCTTCGGCTGCCGGTTGTTCCCCTGTGTTCTCTGTCGCAGGGGCAGTCTCTGTGGCTGGCTGCTGGGTCTCAGCGGGCGCTGCGGCTTCGGTCGTTGCCGGTGGGGCCGCCTCTTGGGCAGGCAGGCAAGGAGCTTGAGCGAAGAGCAGCAAGAGTGCCAGAGTGGCCGTCAAGCCTTTCGGCAATGGCCCCAATTTGAAGGGAGCCTGGGCAGCCTGGTGCGCGAACGATCGGTTGTGATTCATGGCGTTTGCTTTGGATCGAAGCAGAGTGAGACAGGCCCCACGGTGCAAACCATATGGCAACACAAAATAGTCAAAATGCTCGGGCGGGGGAGCTTGGCGGGGTCAATCCGTATTATAGCCTTGGCGGCAAGGAGTTACCAACAAACCTGGACAAACCCTGGCGGTCGACGGTGTTGTAACCCAGGCGACACTGAGGTCAGTACACGCTCCGACCAAGGAAAAGAGGCTTGTTTCCCGCGGTTAATCCAGTCGAGGGGCTATCGCGCAGTCGTTGGATTGCTACCGGTTGTCCTCCCGTGCCGAGAATGGCACGGTCAGAGCCGAAGCGCCGCCGCAGGCCACGACGATGGCAAGAATCCCGTCGCTGGGCAGGGGCATTTCAAACAGGGATTCGAGATAGGGAAACACCTGGGGCACTTCGCGGCGGCACTGATCGAAAGGAAAGGCGTGAGCGAAGACGGTCGTCTCGCCGCGGCCTTGCTCTGCGTCGCTGTCTGATTCCAATTGCCGTTGCTCGATGGCGTCGGCGACCGCGTGGGCGCCGAGCCAGGCGCGGGCAACTTCGCCGCCGATTTCGTCTTCGCAGTCGAGCAGAAACACCAGCGGGCGCGTCACCTTTCGCCGGACGGCTTCGTCGTAGGCCGAGAAGACTGCCGGCAGGCTGTTCTCTAGCAGCGACTGCTGACGTTCGAGCGCGGCGTCCAGGTTCGAAGTCTGCTCCTCGTGCTCTGCCATCTCACTACCAATCCTGCATGCCTATGACTAGCTTTACAGCCAATCCTCCAGAACCAGTTGGAAGATCTTCATGTCAAGAATGCGAGCGCGCTGGCCTCGGATGCCTCGACTTCGGGATTACGCGAGCTTCGACCCGACGCTAGCGCGTGCGGCTCACAAGGTTTCGGAACTGGTTCTATTCCCAGCAGCGACTGCCCCGAAGCGAAAAGCCTATCGTAGAGCCGCCCAAAGCACAATTGCCCAACTTCCGAAAAGGCAGCGCCAGGCGCAGTGCTATCGGCCTTCGAACGTCGGCTTTCCGCTTTCCCCTTTCCGCTTTGGTTCTGTCTCGCCCGCCGGGGTCCTATCTTTTGGGACAAAACCTCAGCAAGTGCAATCGTTCTGAAGAATTCGAAATGTCAATGAGCGAACGCAACTGAGTGCTGAGATGATTATCGCAATTGCACGAAGGCAGTGCTACAATGTTTTTTGGCCACTTGGTGGTGTTGGATGGAACCGCCGAGGTCGCCAAGAACGCGAAGGAAGAGATGTGGAGAGAGGAGATGATCAGTAAGCCGAGTTGCTTCGTCTGTTATTCCTCGGTTGCAAACGTTGTTACTGGCCCCTTGTGCCTTCGGCACCAAAGCAACAAGTTGTCTTGGGCACCCCTGGAATAAGTAGCTCGCGCAAAAAACAATCTATTTAGCGCGCGAGTACGGAGGCAAATCACTCCGTGCGGCGGCGTTCGCAGGTCAGGAAGTAGCAGAGGCCGAGGATTGCCAGGCAGGCGGTCGAGGTTTCGGGGACGGCGACGGTTCCGTACCAGCCGTAAAGACCGGCCAGCGAGGCGTCTCCAGAGAGCGCGCCCAGTTCGCCGTAGGTAAGGGCAGCGAGCGACAGAGTTTGCGCAGTTCCTTGCAGACGCACCGTCCCCTCTACGATTGCCAGCGCTGCGCTGCTTCCGGCTGCGAAGCCGTCGTCCAGGTCGAGCGTCAGCTCGCCAGGGCCGCGTTTGATCAGGGTGCCGTTCCAGTTCCAGGCGCCGTTGACGAGCAGATCGACAGGGACGTCGAAGTTGCCCGTCAATTCTTTTGCCGTGGCGACCCACTGGCCGACGATGGCCAGCGCGCGGGAGTCGTTGTAGTGGACGCTGAAACTGAGGCCAGGTTGGATTTCTGCGGCGATCACGTTGTCGAAAGCGCCGGTGCGGGAGGCATAGGTCATGATCTCGTAGGTATTGGTGAGCGAGGGCTTGGGGCCTTGCGTGCTGAGAGAGAGGGTGCCGGCGAGCGTTGCGGCTCCGGAAGCGAGAACCTTCCCGAGCGAGTTTTTACCAAGCTCGATGTCGATGCCTCCGAAGGCGCCGATTGTCAGGTCGCCGACATTGGCGGTCTGTCCTCGTTCGACGCTCAGCAGCATGGAATTGGTAATGCCGTCGATCGTCAGATCATCGATCGAGATGTCGGCGGAGAGGGTAACTATCTGATCGGTTGTCCCGGTGTTGATCAGATTGGCAACGTCGGTGGGCGCCGCGGGAGCGACGCCAGCGTCCCAGTTGGCGCCGTCCTGAAACACCCCACCGCTACCCGTGCCAATCCAATTGAAAGGGAGCGGGCCGGTCGACGTGAAATTGATGAGCAACGTGGGTCGATCAGCCACATTGGTGATATTGCGAGATTTGAAGCGTTTGGCGGTGACAGAATCTTCGGGGCCTTTGAGGAGCCAGCCGTAGTTGCTGGCAGGCGCATCAAGCCAGGCTTGAACATCGGCGACGAGCTGGGGCGTCGAGTTCCAGGTGTACTTGCCCACCGCATCCACAATGGTCGAAGCGCTAATCGTGGGGCTGAAGTCTCCTCCCGGGGTGGACCAAAAAGTTGACGGGTAAAAGGTGTGAATCCAGGTGGCGTCGCCAGGCTCCGCGTCGTCGCCACCGCCCCCCTGCCCTGACGCGTTTGAGGCGCCCTCACCCCAATCTGCCAACAGACTGTGGAGATCGAAGGGGACTGCGCCTGATTCCTGAGCGCGATCCATGTCGAGTGTCAACGAGACGCTGTCGATGGTGCTTCCTGCCGGAATGCTTCCGGCGATATCAAAGGCCAGCACGGCCCGTCGGAGATAGTTGGCAGGCGCGGCAGTACGTCCTGCGAACAAGGAGTCTCCCAGGCCGTTGCTAAGGCTGCCGTCGGCGATTCCGAAGAGGGTGTTGTCTTTCAAGGGGGTTATTGAGATTTGGGCGGCCACGGCCTCGGTGCAGGCCGTGGCAAGTGCCAGGACAATCAGCAGGAGAGAGCTGCTAGTTCTCTTCAAGTTACGATGTGATACGCTCATATTCGGCTTTGCTCTGCTGCTCACCACGCAATCGTTGCTTGCCTGGACATTTGTAACAACCAACAGCCTGCGGCAGCGTGAATGGCAGAGAGAAAGAAGAGACAGCCCGACGGCAAGCAGCAGCACGCCGGTCGGTTCTGGTACCGTCGTTGAATCGGCAGACAGCGGAGCGGGCGAACCGAAATTGCCCTCCCAGTCGGCGAGGTCGGTCTTGCTCCAGGCAAAGGGCGACTCGCCCCGCTGCCATTTGAGCAGATCGAAACCGTCGAAATCGCCGTCGGCGTCGAAGTCGCCGGGAACTGCACTCAGCAGAGCGATGTCGTTGCCGTCTCCGCCTTGGTAAGTGATAAACAGGTTGGTGCTGCCGTACTTGCCGACGAAGCCGAGTTCGGGCAGGCCGGCAAAAGTGCCCGTCAGTGTGCCGCCGACGTCGACAATCTGATACGACTCTCCGGCGATGAGGGAGTAGGGATGGACCAGTGAGACGTCGAGTTGGCCGTCTAGCGTGACATCGCCTGCAACGATCAACTGATCGAATTGCGGGTTGAGCGGATCGGAGTTGTCAGTGCCTGCGAGATCGAGTTTTAGTTTCCCGGTGACGTCCTGCGTGTACTCGCCAACAGTCAGTATGCCGGGCGAAGCCCCGGGGCTTACCGTGCCGTAGTTGGTTACCGACGCCTGCACGTCGCCCGTGCCTCTCAACAGCCCTTGGACGTCGAGCTGCGGAGTGTTGAGAATGCCGTCGACAGTGATGATGTGTCCGGGAGGCGTCGTGTGAGGACTGGCCAGGTTGAGCGTGACTCCTTGCTCGACAATGAGTTCGGGGCCGGGCACGACTTCGTAGCGGCGCATCATCTCGTGGTCTTCGTGTTCGAGGAGGTGGCAGTGCCAGACATAGAGCCCGTCGAAATCTTCGAACCGGGCAATGACGCGAATCGTTTCCCAACGATTCACTTTGAAGGTGTCTTTCCAGCCGAGCTCATGGGCTTCGAGGGGAACTTCTACAGATTCGCCGCCCCCGGCTGGACGGGCGAAGCGATCCAGGACCTGGAATTGGACGAGGTGCAAGTGAATCGGGTGGCTGCCCGGGCTGGAATTGGTGATCTCCCAGATTTCGGTAGTTCCCTTGACCGGGAGTTCGGTGGTGGGATCGGTCCATTTTGCGCCGTCTAGCAATAGCTTGGGTCGGCCATACTCGTCCTCTTCTTCGACGAGCGAGAGCTGGCGGGTAACGATCGCTTCGCTTTCGGGGATGCGTGGAACCGAGACCAGTGAGGTGGGCAACGAACTAGTGTCGGGGGCTGTGGGGGCTACTACCTTGAATTTCATCACCTGCCCCGTGGTGTTGGGGTCGGCAGGCGTGTAGCTGGCGGTCGGGCTTTCGAAGGGGCCGTCTGGTCCGAAGTTTCGCAAGAAGACTTCATCGCCGACCGTGAGGTTGGAGAAGTCGACAATCACGTCCGATCGTTCGGCGGGAGACATCAGCATCTGGCTGCGGGTGGTAGTTGCTTCGAGCAGTCCTCCGTCGGAGCCGATCTGATGAAACGGCAGTGTGCCTGCCGGGCCGGCGTCGAGCTGCAAATCGTAAAACCTGGCATTGGAACCATTGAGAATGCGGAAACGGTACTTTCGTGGCTCCACTTCCAGGATTGGCCAGACCTTGCCGTTGACGAGGTTCGTATTGCCAAAGTAGTGCGGCACGACCGAGGCGTCGTCGGGGAACTCGGGGGGTAAACCGGCTAGCGGGTCGGGTCCGCCGGGATCAGTCAGATCTCCTGGGCCTCGGGGGTAGAAAAGTTGACCGTCGTCGTAGAACGAGCGGTCTTGAATAACGATGGGCACCTCGAAGTCGCCGCTGGGAAGGTTGAGCGCGGCCTCCTGGGGATCTCTCAGAATGTAGAACCCGGCCAATCCTGCGTAGACATTCAGCCGGGTGATTCCCATCCCATGGTCGTGATACCAGAGAGCGCTAGCAGGCTGTTGGTTGTGGTAGGTGTAGAGTGCGCTGTTGCCCGCTGGACCGCCCATGCCGTTGGCCGGGGCATTGGGGTCGGCAGAGAACCAGTGCTCGGGAAAACCGTCGCTCTGAGGCTCGACGACGCCGCCATGCAAATGGGCGACGGTGCGTACTTCGGGAAACTGTGCCCCGGCGCCGTGGACCGTGGTATCGAGAGGCAGGAGGTGTGGCAGAGGATTGCCTCCTGTGTCGACGAGGTCGTTGATCCAATTGACTTTGATCGGCACATCGCGTTGCGTTTCGAAGGTCGGCCCAGGGTAAGTTCCGTTGTACCCCCACAGAGTCGTCGGCGCTAACTCGCTGTGAAGCTGTTGAGTGAACTGCGTCATCGAGACTTCATACAAATCCATACCGTCCATAGTGCCCATGGGAGAGATGATGTTTCCCAAGGGATTGGGCAGAGGATCGATGTATTTGGAAAGCGTGAGAGGATCTAACAGCGTTTGCGCATGGACTGTAGTTGCACTTTCGATCGAAGTGAAAAGCGGAACGACGATAAGAAACACGAGAAATCGGCGGTAAGTATTAATACGCATGGAACCACCTCCGGCATTCGTTAAGCCCAAACTCGTAGCGGCAAGTGTGAGCGAGACTCCGCAAAGGTTATGCCGTTGCTTCGAACTTGACTCTGCGAGATCAAAAAGGAACTCGAAACGATCTGGAGGACCATCGCTTGATGCTGCAACGATTGTGCTCGGCGCGAGTTACGAACTTGCGAGCGGAGAAACGAATTGCAGACGCTTCCAGCACGCAGTTGCGCCGAGAGGTTCAAAGTTGGCAGGGATGTGCGGATTGGCACATCTGTGCCCAGCCAAAGGTCTATCTCAGATTACCGAAGAGGCGGGCAATATCGCACATTGCCTCTAAGCTGAGTTGGCGAGTCTGCGTCTATCGCAAGAGGCACTTACCGCGTGTTATGGTGGCTGTAATTCACCCACGGCCGAAGTCGGTTTTTGCTGCTTTGACAGCGTTTGTTGGGTCGCTCGGAGGGATGGAAAGAAGGAACTGGGGCAGAGCTATGTTTTTTGAAAAGAGCTCTTCACCCTTTACGCTTTCCCGAGTACAAGCCAATTGCGAAAAGGGGAATCGGTTCGTTTTCTCTGCAGAACGTGCCTCACAAAGAATAGGGGGCGCGAGTGCGCCCCCTATCTCGGATCTGCATCTAAGGTCTCGGCTGCAGTCGGCTTAGCGTCTGCGATTTGAAACCACAGAGAGGCCAAGGCCAGCCAACACTAGCAGCGCTGCAGTTGTTGGCTCGGGAAGCTCGGGTCCCGTGTCGACGCCGATGATGTCGGTATCGTCGCGCCAGGTGGAGGTCAATCCCCTACGGAAGTCTTGACTAAGGTATTCAATCGTTTCTGCCACGAACTCGTCGCCGAGGTTCATGGCATCAGTCCAAGGATTCTGTTCGAAACTATTGTTGATCGTCGGAGCTCCAGCATTGGTTTGCACTGCACCAAACCGGCCCGCATAGCCATTCAGGGTGCTAGGTAAAGAGCCATCGTCAAACAAAGAATCTGAACCAGTGAGGTCGAACTCGACAAGGAGAATGAAATCGTCGTTCAAGTTCGTTAGACTCCAATCGGATAGAAAAGTATCTCCGGATACTGAAAAATCAAAGAAGCCTGGTGCTGAGGCAACCCCTTGGCCGGGTGCACCAGCACTGATGGCCTCCGTGTGAGATCCACCGCCACCGTAGGTCACTTTAATTGTCGCACCGGCGAGAGCGTCACCAAAGGCTTGGGCGCCAACGATAGTGGCGTGTGAGGTGGTTGAGACTGTCATAGCTATGACGACGGCGAATGCAAAAGAAGCAAAGGTGCGAATAAAATTCAAAGTCATGAGATGCTTACCTCCAAGTAAGAACGTTGAATCGAAAGAAAGGCCTGCTGCACAGCCTCTTTAATCGTTGCGCAAACGCTAGGGTTCCGCAGAGTAAGACCGCTAGCAGGATTCCAAAGCAGAAGATCGACGGTTTTTAGAGGAATAATCCATCGATGGGCGCAGAGAATGCGTCCAAGAATCAATCGAGATAGGTTTTCACTAGCGTCTTCCCTAAACGCCGATATTTCTCACCCTTCGGTGACGCAATATATCACTAACGCATATTACGTCAACAGAATTGTAATAGTTTTTTGGCACAGCAGGAGTTTGCTAGCTTAAGTTGGTGCGATTTGATGATGTCATTCACCTCATCAATTCACCAACATTCATTAATCGGTCTGTAGCCAATTCGCTCAGTCTGCTCAAAAACACTGTGTATTTTGGTTGAACAAGGTAGCCGCCAACAGTGGTTTGAACTTTTGCAAGGCACTGCTAGATACTCATGAGGCAAACTGTAAGAGCCACCAAGTGTCATGCCGTTGCATCGAACCTGTGGGTGCCTAGCCGAGTCGGAACTCGAAACGATCAGGAGGGTCATCGCTTAAGGCTGCAACGATTGTGCTCGGCGCGAGTTGCATACTTGCGAGTGGAGAGGTGAATTGCAGATGCTTTCAGCACGCAGTTGCGTCGAGCGGTTCAAAACGGGCAATTGCCCACATTGCTTCTAAACTGTGGTGGCGAGTGTGACCTATCGCAAGAGGCACTTACCGCGTGTTATGGTGGCTGTAATTCACCCACGGCCGAAGTCGGTTCTTGCTGCTTTGACACAGTTTGCTAGGTTTTCTTGCATTGGGTACCTTTATTTTCGCGCGCCGGACATGATGCGATGGCAAAACTATTGAGATCGAGAAGCGTTGGTTTCGCCCTGTTGATTGCTGTGGCGTCTGGGCAGGTGTTTGCACTCGATCCGGTCGAACTGACCGACGATGGGGGGTGGTGCTGGTTTCAGGACGAGCGGGCGATCGTCTGTGGCGACAAGCTTGTGGTAGGTAGTGTGGCGACCGGCGGGGACGACAAGAGCCGGGTGGGCGACGTACAGGCGGTAGTGTTTGATTTGTTGACCGGTGACAAGCAGCTCGTTGAATTGCACGATCGGCTGGGGGCGGATGATCATAATGCCCCTGCGTTTGCGGTGTTGCCCGGGCAGCGGTTGTTGGCCATCTATGCCACGCATGGGGCGACGAATTCGTTCTGGTATCGGGTGTCGGCGGGCGGCGATTTCACGCAGTGGAGTGAGGCGAGAGAATTTGTTCCGACGTCGGACTCGCGGATTACCTACTCGAATGTGTTTCGACTCAGAGGCGAGCGTGGCCGGGTGTTCAATTTCTACCGGGGGTACGCGGCGAGTTTCAAGCCTTCGTTCGCAACCAGCGACGACGAGGGCGAAAGCTGGCAGAACGGCGGGGTGTTTCTTCGTGTGCCCGATGAGTTTCGCCATCGGCCGTACGTAAAGTATGCGTCTGACGGCGTCGACACAATTCACATGGTTTACACCAATGGTCATCCGCGGAACTACGACAATAGCCTGTATCATGCTTTCTATCGCGCGGGAAAGCTGCATAGGAGCGACGGCGAGAAGATCGCTTCTTTGGAACAGGGGATTGATCGGCCTGAGCTGGGCACGTTGGTGTTTGCAGGCGACGCCGAAAACGTGGCCTGGCCGTGCGATTTGCACCTGGATGCCGAGGGCCGGCCGGTGGTGGTTTACAGTGTGCAGAAAGACCGGCCTGGGCTGCCGCCGGGGGCGCCCCAGTCGGGAGCCGACCATCGCTATCGATACGCGGCTTGGAACGGTTCTGGTTGGCTTGATGCGGAGATGGCTTTTGCGGGCAGCCGACTTTACCCTAAGGAGGATGACTACACGGGACTGGCTTGCCTCGATCCGGACGACGTTTCCACGGTTTATATTTCGACCAACGCGCAGCCAGCGACGGGAGAACCCCTGGTGAGCGATGCCGATGGCAGGCGGCACTATGAGATCTTTCGAGCCAAGACTGCCGACGGGGGAAACAGCTGGACTTGGACTGCTGTTACGCGCAACTCGACGACCGACAACCTGAGGCCAATGGTGCCCAAGTGGCGTAGGGAAAAGACGGCCTTGTTGTGGCTGCGCGGGACAATGCGGACCTACACGGACTATGAGTTGAGTCCAATGGTGTTGGTGGTAGAGGCGGGGGGAGATTAGGATCCTTGAGAGGGTGTTTTCTGAGATGGGTTTAGGAACTGAACTACAAGTCAAATTAAGTATGCTGCTGGGAATTCAACCTGTAGAGAACAAAGTCCCTCCCCAGGGGGGGTGGTGTTTTGACTTGGAAGTGAGGAGTTATTAACCTGTTTCAGGTGAGCACTGCCGAATGAATGGCGGCATTGCCTCTAGCATTGAGTCTAGGGCTCCGAAGCAACTGGTAACGAACAACTTTGAACTGGAGGGATGAGTCTAATGCTTGAGACATTCAGGCTGCCGCGTTTTTGCCGATTGGGTATTTCCATCGGCACATTGATTTGCGTGGCAGGATCGATGGTTGGAAGTGCACTTGCCTGGGATGTATCGGTTTATATCGATCGACTGGAAGATTATTTCTACGTCGATTTGTTTTCTGGCTCACACACTTGGACCACGGTTGAAGAGGGACTTCGGGCTGATTCGGGTACCGGCAATTCGCTGCCGAACAATAACATCACGCAGGCCTGGGATGGCACCATGTGGCCCAGCGATGTGATGAGTGACTCGGAGACGGGGGTCGGAGTTTCTGCCGATGCTGTGATTGAGCATTACGATGGTTTGACGGACGAGTACTGGGACTATGCCGAGGCAATAGTTTTTGGCGATATCCCCTCGGACCAATCTTACGGGGCGGCCTGGTTTTACGATTTTGATCTGACGCTTGATCCAGGGGCGACGGCCAATGTGTTTCTGGACTCTGGTGGCGCCTATGGATATATCGCCTCGGAGGCCGGCGATGATGGTATCGCCTTTGCGAGCGTCCGGATTTATTCGATTGATTTCGATGTAGACACCTTGGGCGGAGTAAACAATCCTTACGACATCGATTCGCTGTTCTTGTCAGCCCCTCCTGCCGGAGGACTCGCCGAAAGTCCTTTTGGACTTTCGCATGAGTTTGAGAATCTCGGAGGCTCGCCGGTAACCTACCATTTGCGGCTGCAGGGTAGCGTTACGGTGTTTGAGCCGGCCGTTGTGCCTGAGCCTGCTACCCTAGTGCTGGCCGGTCTGGCAAGTGGCGCGGCTCTGACTGGACGTCGTCGCAGAAAAGGTGCATAGAGTCGCCTTCAACTGATGTGGTTTTTAACAGACGAGAGCCGCTAGCGGCTCTCGTTTTTCATTGCGCTATCGCAGTGAACGCAGGGCGGAGCAGCAATCGTCTGGAGTGAGAGGATAATTGATGCGCAAGTTGCGCATACTCAAACATCGTCGCCCTTTGAACAGGGCTCGCCCGCAGCTAACGCAAAGACTCCAGGTGTTCGCAGGCCCAGTCCGATCCAGAGGACAACGCCGAAAATGATGGGCATAAAAAAGGGATCGCCGACGCGCACGTGGGTTGCGGTTGCGCCGCCGAGATAGGCTGTCAGTAGAATGGCTCCGCAGAAACTAGTCCTTGGGATGAGATAGAGGATCGCGATGACGATTTCCAGTATGCCGATCTTTTTGATCAGCGGAATCGAATAGCCGATGTGCTCGAACATTTCAGCTTTTCCTTCCCAGTCGGAGAATTTGCCTGCAGCGCTGGGCCCTACCAAGAAGACGGCAACGATTCCGCTGATGATCCAGCCGGCAATGAGTTTTTTCTTTGAGTTCTTCATTGAATCTTTCCCGTGGGGCAGAAGAAAACGCTCGCCAGCTTAGTGGCGATGGAAGGTACGCGACGTGTTCAATCGCTCAGCTGGAGGATACGGAAGTTGTCGAAGCGGATCCAGTGCCTGGCATTGGGAGGGCCGTCGTAGCATTGGAGGCTGATCTGGTCTTCGCCGGGCGGCGGGAGTTCGCCGGTTGCGGCGGTTATGAATTCGCCTTGCAGGTCTTCTCTGAATTGGGCAGTCCATTGACTGCCTTGCACGAGCAGGCGGAGTTGAACCGTCTTGCTGGGGGCAGGCACGTGGCCGGGAATGATCCACTGAGCGCCGTCGATATTCTCGTGAACAAGTTTGAAGACAGGCTTTTGCCGGTAGTACCAGGTGATGCCGCCCTGCTCGTATTGCTGAATGGGAGGAGAGGCGAAGGTGACGGTCACTTCGACGGCATAGTGTGACTGCGAGCGGTCGGGGGCGGTTCTCACGAGCGCGTTCTTGACCGAGTCGGCCTTGCCGGTCTGAACGAGGATTTCCAGCGCGCCGTCGGCGATTCGCCAAGAAGTGGGTTCTTCTCGCAACCAGGTCCAGCCCTCGCCCAGTTTTTCGTCGAAGGAGTCTTCGAAGAGCACTCGCGGTTCGGCAGCCAAGGTCTGGCTGGCAACTAGCGTCAAGACAAAAAGCGTTCTGAGGATGCCTGGCATGACTGTATGTTCCTTTGTGGCTTGCAGCCACTGATTGTAGCATGATCGGAGGGGGATGTGAGGGCGTCATCCTGCGATCGAAGGAGCGACCGGCGAGTGGTTTTCCAGACGAGCGATCGCTGACTTGCGAAATGCAGTACACTGTGAAGATCATGAATCGAGCACTCCTATTATTTTTGGCATGTGGTTGGGCTGCCAATTTGGTAGTGGCTGGCGAAGGCGCTGCATCGAATTGTTTCGAACAAGCAACGATGAATGCAGCCCAGGCGCAGTCGGCGTTGACCGCTTGTCAGCGATATGTGCATGGCTGGCTGCGCCACGCCGACCCTGAGACAGGGCTGATTCCGCGGAACTTGGAAAGCGACCGTGACTATTGGAACGGCAAAGATGCAGCCGCAGATAACTATCCTTTTATGGTGCTTACCGCCTGGCTGACTGAGCGGCCATTGTTTGATGGGCGGATGCGCGAGATGCTGGCGACCGAGACGCGTTTGACGAGTCGGTTGGACAATTTGGTTGACGCCTATTCGTTTACCAAACGAAGCTGGCACTACGACGAGCCGGAATTAGATCGAATGATCTTCGAGAGCAGCGAGTACTCGAAGGACGGCCTGATGCCGTTGACGGAATGGCTGGGCCCGTCGGCCTGGTCTGATCGAATGATGGGCATGATCGACTCGATCTGGAAACACGCGAGAGTACAGACGGCAAACGGTTTGATTCCGTCGGACAACGTCGAGGTGAACGGCGAGATGATGCAGGTCACCAGCCGTGTGTACTGGATGACCGGGGAGCGGCGCTACCTCGAAGAGGCGTGTCGGTTGGCCGACTACTTCCTGCTTGGCGACAAGCACCCGACGCGCGACGCCCGAGAACTGAAGTTGCGAGATCATGGTTGTGAGTTGATCTCAGGATTGACCGAAGTCTACGTTGCCTGCCGATTTGCCTGGACTGAGAAGGCGGCGGCGTATCGAGAACCGCTGCACGCGTTGCTCGACCGCGTGCTGGAGGTCGGTGTCAACGAACATGGCTTGATGTTTAACCGGGTGAATCCGCGGACCGGCGAAGTGCTCGACTCGGGGCTGAGCGACAGTTGGGGTTACAACTACAACGGCTTTTATGCTGTGTATTTGGTGGATGGAGAGGAGAAGTACCGACAAGCCGTACTGCGCGCGATGGGGTCGTTGCCAGAACATTATCTGCAATATCGCTGGGAAGGTTCGAGTGCTGACGGCATCGCCGATGCTGTCGAAGGGGCGATCAATTTGTTTAACCGTGAACCGGTGCCGGGAGTAGCCGGCTGGATTGACCATAATCTTGAGCGGATGCTGAAGATTCAGCGTCCAGACGGGGTGGTTGAAGGTTGGCACGGCGACGGGAATTTTGCCCGCACGGCAATCATGTATGCCTTGTGGAATCAACAGGGGGTGACAATTCAGCCTTGGCGGGCGGACGTCCGATTGGGGGCGGTGCCGTCGGAGGAAGGAATCTGCTTGTCGCTGGCAGCAGACAAGCCTTGGAGAGGCAGGCTTGCTTTCGACGTGCCCCGACATAGAAAGTATACGAATCTGCCGCTCGATTACCCTCGCATCAATCAATTTCCCGAGTGGTTCGTGGTAGACGAGGAAGCGAGATATGAGGTCCGGGTGGGCGACGGTCATGTGGAAATGCTGACGGGCATGGAACTTTCGCAAGGTTGGTCCATTGAATTGAAGAATTCTCAGCCTGTGCAAATCAGCGTGCTGAAGATAGCGGACTAGCGGTAAGCTGCTGCAGTTTCACGGCGAGTAGCACGGCATCTACCGTTAATCAAGACTGTAATTTGTATCCCCCGAAATTTGTTTGGGAGGCATCACTTTGAAGGTTCGAGATGGGAGATCGCTCGCTATTCTGGTTCTGTGCGCCTGGGCGATGCGTGCGGTGTCGGCGGGAGAACCGGTGGATAACTGGCGAGCTCTACAGATCATTGCTCGGCAGGTTCCACAGGAGGGTGTTGTTGCAGTCAATGTGTTTCTTGAAAACGAGATAGTTTCGGTTTCAGTTGCTGGAGTGGAAGGTGCGACGGGTTGGCTTGCCACGGACGAGCGTGGTGCTGACGTAGCGCGAGGAACTGTCGAGGAAAGCGATCAGGGTAGGGTCGAGATCGGGAACCTGGGCATTGGTTGGTATCGAGTTACCTGGTTGGATGAGGAAGGCGCGTCGGTTGGTTGGACTACGGCTGCGGTTTTGGCGCGGCTGGCTGCGCCGGTTCCGCAGGATTCCCCCATTTGCGTCGATAGTGCGACGGCGTGGTTTGCACGCGACGACGAAGCGAAACAGCTGCAGTTTGCCCAACTGGCGTCGCTGGCGGGGGTGAATTGGGTTCGAGATCGCATCAGCTGGCGAGATATCCAACCGACGCCTGATCGATTTATCAATGAGACGACCTACGACAGCGCGGCGGCGATTCAGGCCCGCTACGGACTGAAGATACTGCAGGTACACCATGACACGCCCCAATGGGCTGAGACCGGTGGCGGCGGGACAGGCCGATTTCCTGGTGATTTGCGGGCTGCATACAGTTTTGGCAAGGCGATGAGCGCGCGGTTTGCCGGCAAGGTGCTGGCCTGGGAGCCGTGGAACGAGGCGAATGTGGCGACTTTTGGCGGCCATACGATGGACGAGATTTGCTCGCTTCAGAAGGCGGCTTACTTGGGAATCAAGGCGGGGAACCCAGAGGTGACTGTTTGCTGGAACGTGACCACCGGCGTGCCCACGGCCCGGCAAACCGAGTGTGTTTTGGAAAACGAAACGTGGCCCTACTTTGATACCTACAACGTGCATACCTACGATTGGCCGGATGCCTATGAACTGCTTTGGGGGCCAGTGCGCGAGGCTGCCTGTGGCAAACCGATTTGGGTGACAGAGAGCGATCGGGGCATTGCGAGCGAAAGTGATTCGCCGACGCGTGATTTGTCGCCAGCAAATGCGATATTGAAAGCCCAGTTCATCGCCCAATCGTACGCCAGCAGCCTGCATGCGGGAGCGAATCGGCATTTCCATTTTATCCTGGGACAATACGGTGAGAGGGATATCCAGTTTGGACTGCTGCGTCACGACTTGACGCCGAGGCCCAGTTATGTGGCGCTTGCCGCGGTGGGACGGATGTTGGCGGGCGCGCACTGTTTGGGCCGATACCTGGTCGAAGGACAGCCTGATGTGCATCTGATTGCATTCCGCGGGCAACCCAACGGAGCGCCCCGCGACGTATTGGTTGCCTGGGTAGAGCGCCCGGGAGACTGGCCGGTTCGCGGCAAGGGCGAGACACAGTGGCCGCTTCCCAAGTCATTGCGAGTGGAGGAGTGTTACGACTACTTGGGACGCATGCAGGGCAAGGGATCGCCGGCTGGGTTGTCTTCGGCGCCGATCTTTGCGGCGCTGCCGCTGGGGGAATGCGATCAGCTTGCGCTTCAAACTCCACGCAAAGCAAACGTTCGCGAGGGAAGCGCAGCGCCGATCGTCCTCCAGTGTTTGCTACCCAAGGAACAGCGACTGCAAGACACTTCGATTCGCTGGGCCGGGCAATTCGAGCATGCGGTGCCGCTGGAGACTGAGACCGAGGTGCCGATCTTTGCTTACAACTTTTCGGATCGTGAAGTCGCTGGACAGATTTTGCTGGAAGGATTTCCTGCCAATTGTGAGGTGAGTCTCGACCGCTGGGAGGTTCGCCTGCCCCCGATGGGGAGGCAGTTGATTCCCTTCCATGTAAAACTGACCAAACAGGCCGTTGAGGGCAACGGTTGGATCAAGCTCCGCGGCGAGTTTGGAGATGCCGGCAGACCGGTATTGGCTTTTCGGCTCGTGGCCGAGCAGTGAGCCGGGCTAGTCAGTTTTTGCCTGGCGAGCTATGCAGCATTGCGAGCTACAGTACGTGCTTGTCTCGGTCCCAGCGGACGAAGCCTTCGATCGCCTCGTATTCGGCCAGACCAAGATTGTCGTAGAGTTCGGCAGTTTCGCGATTGCGGTCTTCAGCTCGTTTCCAGAATTCGCGTGCATCGGCGCCAGGGAACAAGGCGCGGTCTTTTTGGGACTCGTGCTTGAAGATGGCGATCCGCTTGCGATCGACTTCGGAAGGGCTGAGTGGGACAGCCATCTCGATTTCTTCGGGACCCCACTCCTGCCAGGCGCCGCGATAGAGCCAGACTTCGCAGTCCTTGTGCCAATCGCTCGCTTCGCAGCGGTCGAAAGCTTTGAGTACCGCGGTGAGACACGTGCGGTGAGTGCCATGCGGGTCGGAGAGGTCGCCGGCGGCGTAGATTTGATGTGGCCGGATTTCGTTCAGCAGATCGATAGTGATCTGGATATCTTCGTCGGAGATGGGCTTTTTCTTGACTCGACCCGTCTCGTAGAACGGCAGGTCCATAAAGTGGAGCCGTTCTTTCGGTACGTTGCAACAACGGCATCCGGCGCGGGCTTCGCCACGACGGATCAGGCCTTTGATGGTTTGTATTTCGGGGCTGTCGATCTGTCCGGCTAGCTTGTCTTTGAGATACTGTTCGACATGCGCTTCCAGTTCGGCGGTTCGCTCGGGGCCAACGCCGAAGTGTTGGTTGAACTCGGAGACAAATTCGGTAAAGCGAATCACGTCGTCGTCGAAGACGGCGATATTGCCCGAGGTTTGGTAGGCGACGTGGACCTCGTGCTGCTGATCGACGAGACGAATCAGCGTGCCGCCCATCGAGATGACGTCGTCGTCGGGATGAGGAGAGAAGATGATGACGCGTTTGGGAAAGACATCGCTATTGGCACGGGTGCGGTCGCCCGGTTGTCGCGCATGGGCCGGCTTGCCGCCGGGCCAGCCGACGATCGTTCCTTGGAGATGCCGAAAGACTGCCAGATTGATGTCGTAGGCAGGGCCGCGGTCGGCCAAAAGGTCCTGCAGTCCGTCTTCGTTGTAGTCGGCGTCGGTCAGCTTGAGGATCGGCTTGTCGACGCGTCGGGCGAGCCAAATCACGGCCTTTCGAACCGTGGTTTCGTCCCACTCGGTGGGCCCCAGCAGCCAGGGCGATTCGCAGCGCGTGAGGTCGGCGGCAGCCGCGGTGTCGAGCACGACCTGGGCCTGAGGATGGTCTTGCAAGAAACTGGCGGCGATGGCGGAGTTGATTTCGCCTTCAACGGCTCGCTTGACAATGGGTGCTTTATGCTCGCCAAAGGCCAGCATAAAAACTTTGCGAGCTTCGAGAATCGTACCGACGCCCATTGTGATGGCACGTCGGGGCACGTGTTCCTGGCCGAAGAAATCGCTAGCGGCGTCAATTCGCGTGACGCGATCGAGCGTAATCAGTCGGGTACGGCTGGATACGGAGGAGCCGGGTTCGTTGAATCCGACATGCCCCGAGCGGCCGACGCCCAGGAGTTGAATATCGATGCCGCCTACCTTCTTGATTTCGTCTTCGTACCATTTGCAGTAATCAGCCACCTGTTCGATCGGCAAAGTGCCGTCGGGTACATAGGTTTGCTCGGTGGGGATGTCGACCAGATCGAACAGGTGCTCGCGCATGAAGCGGACGTAGCTTTGCAGCTCGTGAGGCTGCATGGGGAAGTACTCGTCCAGGTTGAACGTAAAGACGTTCGCGAACGAGAGTTGTTCTTCCTGGTGAAGGCGGACGAGTTCGTCGTAGATGCCAACCGGCGTGCTGCCTGTGGCCAGCCCGAGGACGCAGGGTTTGCCGTCAGCTGCTCGCTGGCGGATACATTCGGCGATTTGATGTGCGACGGCCTGGCAAGCGTTGTCGGCGTGGGGGTAGATGCTGACGGGGATCTTCTCCCTCGAGGGGCTCGTGAGGTCGTCGAGCGGAGGGACAGGCATGGTGGCACTATGGGAGCAGGGAGACTGGTCGGAAGGGACAGGTTTCATCGGGTAACAGGTTGCCTCTCGGATCGAACGCTAGATTTTAACAATACGGCCTCGGCCGAGGCTTTGGCTCTGCTTATGGCAGAGGAGAATCGCGTCGCGGGCAAGATCCGAATTGAGGATCGTGCTCTCACGTTGCTGGCGAATGCAGCCGACAACTTCCTGGATTTCGGCAGCAAACGAGTTCATGGGATCGCCATCGCCGAGCTTGGCCGGTTTGGCTTTGCCTTTGTCGTCGAACAAAGTAGGCGGACAGAGGTACTTGGCCTCGTCGCCCATGACGGCAAACTCGAATGCGAGAGTGGCTTTTTCCAAGTGAATCTCAAAACCATGAGTGAACGAACGACCTTGCTGGGCAATAGTACCACTGGCGGCGGTTACGGTGTAGTTCGGTTTGTCGTAGCAGAAGAGCGTATTCCAATACTCGGCCAGATCAGCGCGTTGGCGGCCATGGGTGATGACGGCCGAGGGCATGCCAAACAGCAGGCGGATGAAATGGGCATCGTGGACATGCAAGTCGAGCATCGGACCGCCGGTATGCTCAGCCGACCAGAAATGGGGCAGCCAGGCAGGGTCGGAGATTACCCGCTTGAAGGAACCGCCCAGGAGTTTCCCATGCTTGCCGCTCTGGACCGTTTTTAGCGCCCAGGCATATTCAGGAAAGAACGGCAGGACGTGGCCGATGAAGAGTTGCTTACCGGTGCTTTGGGAGGTGCGGACCATCCGCACGCAATCGGAGGCGTTGAGCGCCATTGGTTTTTCGCAGAAGACGTGCTTGCCGGCGCGCATCGCCCGGCAAGCCATATCGGCGTGCAGCGAGGGGGGCAAGGTGATGTCGACCATGTCGATACCGGGATCGGCCAGCATGTCGTCGAGTGAGGTGTAAGTGCTGATGCCGCTGAGGCCCATCTGCTTGCCGGCGGGGCCGAAATTGCCCTTAATGTCTCGCCAGTCGCCGGTAAGCCTTTTCTTGTTCGTTTCGCAGATGGCGACAACCTTTGCACCGCGCAGTTTTTCGTAGGAGAGGTAATGCACCATCCCCATGAATCCCAGTCCTGCAATGCCTACGCGAATCATGCCTGTTCCTTATTGGTGGCCTCGATGACGGAGGCATCGTGTTTGCCGTTGTCGTGAAAGAAGAGGTAAAACACGACCAAGATTGCTCCGGCCATGATTGCGGGGGCCATCCAGATCTTTTCCCAGTCGGCAACGCCATTAGTCGTGTTCATCACTACATGGGCGAAGAAGAGCTTCGCTCCCAGCCCAAGGCCGAGCCCCTGGGTCACAAGAACGAGAAAACCTTGGGCTTGGTTGCGAATATCTGGAGGGGACTTCTGGTCTACGTAGATCATTCCCGTGACGAAGAAGAAATCGTAGCAAATGCCGTGAAGCAGGACTCCTGCCAATACCATCCAGAAGATCTTGTCTTCAGCTGCAATCGCGAACAGCCCGTAGCGAGCGACCCAAGCCAGCATGCCGATGGCAAGCATCTTCTTCACTCCGAGTCGGACAAAAAACCAGGGCATGATGAGCATGAAAAGGACTTCCGACATCTGTCCGAAGCTCATGGTAAAAGTTGCACTGCCGTTCACTAGTGCTTCGGAAGACTGGACATAGTTCCTGGCTTGAGCGTAATAGCCGGCTAAGGGAATACATATGAGGAAGGAGCAAAAGATAAAGACGGAATAGGCAGGGTGCTTCAGCAGTCGCAAGGAATCGAGTCCGAGGATTTGTCCAAAGGTAAGCTTTTTGCCCGTTGCGATAGGAGGCGTGTGGGGGAGAGTGAAGCTGTAGAGGCCAAGAAGGATTGCAGCACCTCCGGCCAAGTAGAATTGAGCAGCCGATTCATCCTTGCCTGCAAGAAAGCTCACGGCAATGTTCCCCACGATCCAACCGATTGTTCCCAGCACTCGAATGCTAGGAAACTCCTTTTCCTGGTTTTCCAAGTTACGGAAAGAAATGCTCGTCGTAAGACCAAGAGTTGGCATGTAACAGAGCATGTGAGCAAACAGCAAGAGAATAAAGGGCTGTTTGTAAGCAGGCAGGTCATGCAGAACTAAGTTGTAAAACAGGCTGGCATCTTCGGGCGCGGGATCAAGCTGGAATGCTTTTGCGGCAAAAGGAGCAGAGATGATCAGTACACCGCCTAAAAGGTGCAATGTGGCCAGGACGCGTTCAGTAGAAAAGAACCGATCGGCAATCATTCCTAAGAAGAAGGGAGCAAAGATCGCAGCCAGGGGGCCTACTGTATAGGCTGCCCCGGTTACGGCGCTCATGTCCGAGCGATTGATGAACCCTGTCATCGAGACATACCATGCTCCCCAGACGAAGAACTGGAGGAACATCATCACCGAAAGTCGAAAGCGTACGCTACCCACAGGACCAATCCTTTCCTACGCACCCGCGCGCTGTTTTAGACTTTTGAGCAATTCCAAAGCTTTGCCGATTTCTGCTTTTTGCCGCGCCGGTTCCTGGGGAATCTCGCGTTCGATAGTGAGAGGGCCCGTGTAGCCGATCTTGTCAAGCGTTTGCAGATAGGCGGCCATATCGACGGCGCCCTCGCCGAGCGGGACCTCGGCGCCCCAAGTTTCGCCTGGCTTGTCTGACCAGGTGGCATCTTTGCAGTGAACGCTATGGACGTACGGGCCGATGAGTTCCAGTGCAGTGAGCGGCTCGCCAGCGCCATAGAGAATCATGTTCGCCGGATCGAAGTTGACGAAGAGATTGTCGCAGCCGGTGTCTTTGAGGAACTTGACCAGCACGTCAGCCGGCTCTTGGCCCGTTTCAAGATGAAGCGATTGGCCGTTAGCTGCCAAATAGCGGCAGGCATCGCGAGTGACGTTGAGTACTTCCTGGTAGAGCGACGAGTCGGCATTGTGCGGGACATAGCCCAGATGCATGCCCACGACGTCGACGCCCAGCAGTTTGGCAAAGTCTGCAATCTCTTTCAGCTCGGCAACCCGCTCGGCACGGGTTTCGGGGGGAACCAGGCCGATGGTTCGCTCGACGGTAGGAATGTCGGCATAGCTTTCGCCTTCGAAGCCGGCAAAAACGCACGAGATCTCGATGCCGAGGTCTTTAAGCTGTCGGGTGAATTCGGCAGCGCGTTCGGGAGCGCGCGATTGCTTCTTGGGAGCATGGAGGTGGATTGTTGGGACCCCCAGCTCGTGGGCAACTTCGAGGTGGACGCCCAGCCCAGCATCGATGCTGGCGAAGACACCTAGCGGCCATTTACTCATATTCGACTCCACGCGTTTTCTGAAAGGAGGCTTTGTAGGAAGACTGGTAGGTTTGCCAGTGCCACCCAAGAGAGAGTTGAAAGGCTCAAACTGGTTGGGCCTTTCCGGGGATCGCAACTGCCGGTTCCTCGACATCGACCCAGTCGTATTCGGCTGGTCCGAGTTGCTTGTCGCTCTGGAAGCACTCGTCCCAGGAAAGTGTCTTGCCCGAGTAGGCGCTCATACGTCCCATGATGGCGATCATAGTGCTGTTGGTCATGTAGTCGGCGTTGTTGATCGGCTCGCCTTGGCGGATGCTCTCGAATAGCTTTTGGTGTTCGACGCGATACATGCTGGGCTTGGGGCCTTCGTAGCGCCAGGTCGGTTTGCCTGCGGAGTCGTAGAGCCTGTGCCGTAAGACTTCGGCCTGCCCCTTGGTGCCGAGAACTCGCTCGTCGACATGAGAAGTGCAACCTTCTTGCTGTCGGCAGGTGAAATAAACGCGCTTGCCTTCGGGATACTCGTAGAACACGGTGAAGTGGTCGAAGATATGGCCGAACTTTTTATCGGTTCGCTGTTGGCGTCCGCCCAGGGCAGTGGCGCGGATTGGCGCCTGATCGCCCAGGAGCCAGGCGGTTTTGTCGAGACTGTGAATGGCTTGCTCGGTGATATGGTCGCCTGAAAGCCAGGTGTAGTAGTACCAATTGCGGAGCTGATACTCCATGCGGCTCCACTCGGGCTTGTCGCCCCGATGCCAAAGTAAGCCGGCATTGTAAGACGACTCGATGGCAACGATATCGCCGATCGCCTTTTCCTCGAGAATTTGTCGCATGGTCTCCTGAACGCCCAAGTCGTACCGCCAGCACAGCCCGGAGACGATCGATAAGCCCTTTTCTTTGGCCGCTTGGCAAGAAGCGATTACACTATGGACTCCCGGCGCGTCGACCGCGATGGGTTTTTCGACAAAGCAATGCTTTCCCTTTTCAACCGCGTAGGCCAAGTGCCGTGGCCGGAAGTGAGGCGTGGCAGTGAGCAGCACGACATCCACCTGGTCAATTACTTTTTGATAAGCGTCGAAGCCAGAGAAAACGTTCTCTTCGCTAACGACAACTCGGCTGGCAATTTCTTCGTTCTGCTGAAGGCTTTGGAGTGAAGCTTGGGCGCGGTCGAGAAACACGTCGCCGATGGCGGTGAGCTTTGCCTGAGGATCGGCATGGAGGGCATCGATGGCGGCGCCAGTACCGCGACCACCGCTACCGATCAGGCCGATCTTCAGCATTTCTCCAGAGTCAGCATGGACATTGCCCGGGATAGCGAACGTACCGAGCGCGGCAGTGGCTGCCGCGGAACTCTGGAGGAATCGTCTACGGGTGCTCGATGCTTCAGATTGACGATCTGACATGGTCTTTTGCCTACGAGAAATGTGGTTTGAGACTTCACTACGAGTAGGGCAATCGGTTGCTTCAAGAGCTACGATTCTCGAAGAATGCATCGTAGCTGAGTGAAGTGGCAATCGCAAGCAGCAGACTGGCCCTGGTCAGCGGGCGACCATGCGAAACTGGGGCAGAAAAAGCCAGCTTTCGAGTCCTCGCTTTGAACGTGTCGCGACTTCAGAGTGAGAACAAAGCGATTGCGGCACAGTGGTAATCTCCAACATCTGATGTTTCGAGGTTGGCACTAATTGATCCTCGCGCCTTGAATGAAGTCAGTGCCCCCGCCGGAAACTCGTTCCTCCCCAGTAAAAATCCGTTTCCGGCCGGGGAGCATTCGCGGCACATGGATCAATAGAGTAGTTGAACCGTCCCCGCCGCGCCTTGGACGCAGCGACGGCGAGTGGCTACGATGGAACCGGCCAGGCTCGGCAGAGCCAACTGATTTGCATGATGTTTGAGTTCTACGGAGCAAAAGCGGCTCTTGGGGAAGGTGTATTTGAGGATGCGTTTTTTGGGCGAAACAAATTGGCACTCTGCAAGTGGTTGCTTGGCTTTGCTGGTAGCGCTATTGGCTGGGCGGTCGTTCGCAAATGAGCCACCTGCGGAGGCGGGGCCAGGGCTATTGACTGCAGTGCCCGCCGAGGGGCGTTTTGTGCAAACCGACCAAGGGGTGATGGTTCCCTACGAACGGACGATCCCCGGTACCGATGTGTCGATCGGATTGACGCCGATCGCGGCAGGGACGGTGAGCTTGGGCAGTCCTGAGTCGGAAGCCGGGCGCCGGGCCGACGAGGGGCCCGTTCGTCAGGTCGAAGTTGAAGCCTTTTGGATAGGACAGTACGAAATTACTTGGGCCCAGTACAAAGAGTTTATGAAGCTATGCAACGTGTTCGGTCGGTTCAATGATTTGGGCATTCGGCAGATCACCGAAGAGAACGAGGTGGATGCGATTTCGGCTCCTTCGAATCTCTACGACCCAAGTTTTACTTTTCAGAGTGGCGAAGACCCCCGGCTGCCGGCAGTGTCGATGAGCCAGTACTCGGCCAAGCAATTCACTAAGTGGCTCAGCAAACTGACCGGGGAATTTTACCGGTTGCCGACCGAAGCGGAGTGGGAGTATGCGTGTCGGGCGGGGACAAAGTCGGCCTACTCGTTTGGCGACGACCCGACAAGGCTCGACGACTATGCGTGGCACACCGATAACTCCGACTGGGAAGCACATCCGGTGGGAGAGAAGAAGCCCAACGCTTGGGGCCTGTACGACATGCACGGGAACGTCGCGGAATGGGTCTTAGACCAGTACGATGCCGAGCACTACGCGAGCTTGCGAGGGCCGAAGGTGACAGCCGCGGAAGCGATTTGCTGGCCGACGCAGCTTTACCCGCGGGTTCTGCGGGGAGGTTCTTGGGATCATGCGGCGGTGGATTGCCGGAGTGCGGCACGGGGGCAATCGAGTGACGATGAGTGGCGGAGTTACGACCCCAATAGCCCCCAGAGCCCGTGGTGGTTTGCTAGCGACGAATCGCAGGTGGTCGGTTTCCGAATTGTTCGTCCCCTGCGACCGCCGCCGGCAGAGGAGCGGACAAAGTACTGGGATGCCGACCTGGAGGTGATCGAGCGGGTAGTCCGACTTCGCATCGAAGAGGAAGGTCGCGGCAACCGAGGAATCGTCGATCCGTCGTTGCCAGACGCTATCAAAGATCTTGGCGAATGATTGATAGGTCTTTGCCGGAAAAATCCTATGAAAACTGTCGAGGGTGTAATAGGATAAGCAGGACGTTTGGTGGGATCTCTGAGTGGACTAACTTGAGGGCTTGCTTTTCCTATGTCAAATCTCAAAAAGGCACGATTGCCATTGGCATTGTTGACGGTGTTTTGGACGGTATTACCTTGTTTTGCTGATGTCAAACTCCCCGCCCTGCTGAGCGATCACATGGTGCTACAGCGGGAGAAGCCGGTTCCGATCTGGGGTACGGCCGAGCCTGGAGAGAAGATCATCGTTGCGATTGCAGGTCAGACGCATGAGACTCAGGCAGACGATCAAGGCAAGTGGCGAGTCGCTCTGACGCCGCTGTCGGTGGGCGAACCGCTGACGCTCGTCGTTGAGGGGAACAATCGCTTGGAGGTGAAGAATATTCTGGTCGGCGAGGTTTGGATTTGCTCGGGGCAATCAAATATGCAGTGGTCGCTCAGCGCATCGAAGGATGCCGACCTGGAACTGCTGACGGCCAAGAATCCGCAGATTCGGTTGTTGACTGTGAATCCTCTGGGTACTCAGACCCCGCAGGAAGATTTTGAAGGCCAATGGCAAGCTTGTACCCCCGAGATAGCCAAAGACTTTTCGGGAGTAGGCTACTTCTTTGGTGAGCTGTTGCAGGAGACCCTGAATGTTCCTGTGGGGTTGATCGACAATGCCTGGGGAGGATCGGCTTGCGAGGCGTGGATTCGTAGAGACCTGCTGGAAGCAGATCCGATTTATCAACCGTTGATGGAGCGGTGGAAGGCCACCGAAGCAAGATACGATTCTGGCGAGGCGAAGGCCGAGTACGACAAAGCGATTGCCGACTGGGAACAGAATAAGAAGGAAGGCAAAGATCCGGGACGCCGGCCAGCCTCGCCCGATGGCGCAATGACGGGAAATCATCGACCGGCGAATATTTACAACTCCCGCATCGTGCCGCTGGTCCCGTATGCGATTCGAGGAGCGATTTGGTACCAGGGAGAAAGCAACGCCGCTCGGGCCTACCAGTATCGGGAGATGTTCCCGCTGATGATCCAAAACTGGCGCGACGTATGGGGCCAGGGAGACTTCCCGTTCTACTGGGTCCAACTGGCTGATTTCAAAGCAGAGAATCCCGAGCCCGTGGAAAGCGACTGGGCCGAGCTGCGCGAGGCTCAGACCATGACGCTTGATCGGCTGACGAATACCGGTCAGGCGGTCATCACAGACATTGGTGAAGGGAACGACATTCATCCGGTGAATAAGCTTGATGTGGGGCGTCGGCTTGCGCGTTGGGCATTGGCACGAGACTATGCTGTTGAGGTTGCTTGCGAGAGTCCACGCTTTGAATCGATGGCCCCAACGGACGGCAAGCTGACGGTAACGTTCCGCTCGTGTGGCTCGGGGCTGCATGTGTTCGATCACTCAGAGATCAAGGGTTTTGCGATTGCGGGCGAAGACAAGAAGTGGGTCTGGGCCGAGGCGAAGTTGATTTCGCCGACGCAAGTGGAGGTTTGGAGCGAATCGGTGCCGGCGCCCGTGGCGGTGCGTTATGCCTGGGCAGACAATCCTGTCTGCAATCTTATGAGCAAAGAGCGGCTACCGGTGACTCCTTTCCGTAGCGACGATTGGCCTGGCGTGACTGCCGAAGCGCGCTAGGCATGTGCGCACTAGTTTTAAGAGGAAAGAACGCATAGCGATGGAAGCTGGCGAGCGCCATTTTGGCGATGATTTGGCAAGTGCCGTCGAGCGCAGCGGCAACCCCGTTGTGGTGGGATTGGATCCGAGGTGGGAGCAACTTCCGGCTGGTTTCACCAGTTCGGCCGGGGACAGCATTTCCAAACGCGCCGAAGCTTACTTGCAGTTCTGCAAGGAGGTGATTGACGTGGTCGCGCCGCTGGTGCCCGCTGTGAAGCCTCAGGCAGCGTTCTTTGAGGAGTGTGGCGCCGCCGGCATGACCGCATTGGCCGAGGTCATCGCCTATGCGCGGAGCCGCGGCCTGCTGATCATCTTTGATGGCAAGCGAAACGACATCGGTTCGACGGCCGAGGCGTATGCGCGGGGTATTCTGGGCCGCGATGGCCAGAGCGGTTGGGAAGCCGATGCGGTTACCGTCAGCCCGTATCTGGGAGCGGATAGCGTGGTACCGTTTGTCGAAGTCGCCAAAGGTCGCGGCGCTGGTTTGTTTGTGCTGGTCAAAACATCGAACCCTGGCAGCCATATGTTGCAGGATCAGCTGGTGGGGCAGCGGCCACTTTATCGACAAGTGGCCGAATACGTGGAAACGTTGTCCGAGGATACCGTAGGAAAAAGGGGTTATGGCATTGTGGGGGCTGTAGTTGGAGCGACTTATCCCAAGCAGCTTGCCGAGCTGCGTACTGCGATGCCGCAAACGTGGTTCCTGGTGCCAGGGTTTGGCAGCCAGGGAGGGACGGCTGAGGATGTAGCGGCCGCCTTCGATCAGCGGGGCCTGGGAGCGGTGGTCAACAATTCCCGGGGAATCATTTTCGCCCATAATCGCTCCCCGTATCGCGAGCGGTTTGGCGATGCAGGTTGGCAAACCGCGGTCGAGGCTGCTACACGAGAAATGATCGCTCAGCTTCGTGCTGAAACGGCTGCTGGAAAACTTCGAGCACAACCATAGTGTCGTTGGCTAGATCATTCAAGGACCGGCGGCTACCGAGGCATCGGTGTGCGGCTCGCATTCAGTTGAGGCCGGGGTCTTTAGGCACCTGATCGGGTCGTAATCCTGGAACGAGGATATTGAGGCCGATACGGCTGGTCATGCGTTTCCAGAGAGTTTGGTAATCAGAAAAAATGTCTTCGATGACGGCATCGGTGGTCAGCCAGCCGCCCGCCCTCAATTCGCCGTCAAGTTGTCCTTCTCCCCAACCGGCGTGCCCGCTGTAGATTCTCCAATGGTCCTGCTCGTTGTCGAGCAAGTTGTGAAAGCTGCTTTCCTTGGCCGAGACGAATAAGCCGGGCAGGATTTCTTGATCGGCGTGAGAGCTGGCAGTGTGTACGGCTAGCAAAGGGCCAGGAACCGGGCCACCCGAGTAGATGGGGCGGTCAGACGAACAAGGCTGATGGTCGAGGATTTCGCAGACTTCGCGTACAGACTGTTGGCTGGGCCGATTGAGTATGACGCCCAGCGCGCCTTGGGGTTCGTGCTGGATGATGAGCACGACGGTTTGAACAAAATTTGGGTCGCGAAGTTGGGGCGCAGCAACCAGAAGCTTTCCCGATAGTGATTCCATGGAGGTCAAGTGGGATTCGGGCTCAGGATGGGAAAACACGTGTGGAATGTTTGCTCGACCTAGCTGCCAGTTCTTTGCTTTGTCAGTTCAATTGCTTTGAGAAGCCCCCGGGCTTTGTTGAGCGTTTCCTGATACTCTTTTGCGGGGACACTGTCGGCAACGATGCCTGCCCCGGCCTGGACGTAGGCAGTGTTGTTCTGAATGACGACGGTTCGCAGCGCAATGCAGGTGTCCATGTTGCCGGCGAAGTCGATATAACCCACCGCACCCGCGTACGGACCGCGGCGATTGGGTTCGAGGCTATCGATGATTTCCATGGCACGGACCTTGGGCGCTCCTGACACGGTTCCTGCTGGCAAGCAAGCGGCCAAAGCGTCGAATGAATCGCAGCCTTCGCGTAGTTGTCCGCAGACGTTCGAAGTGATGTGCATTACGTGGCTGTAGCGTTCGATCACCATGACGTCCGAGATTTCGACCGAGCCATACCTGGCAACTCGCCCGACGTCGTTGCGTCCCAAATCGACGAGCATTACATGTTCAGCCCGTTCTTTGGGATCGGCAAGCAGTTCTGCAGCGAGTCGTTGATCTTCCAGGTCATTTGCTCCGCGCGGTCGGGTACCTGCGAGCGGCCGCACGGTGACGCGCCCGTCGACTACCCGCACCATGATTTCAGGTGAACTGCCCACGAGGGTCAGTTCGGGCGTACGCAGGTAGAACATGAACGGGCTGGGGTTCACCACGCGGAGCGTGCGATAGAGTTCAAAGGGAGGCAGCTTGAGCGGAACTTGCAAACGTTGGCTGATGACCACCTGAAAGATGTCGCCTGCGCGGATGTATTCGACGCATTTGCGTACGGCATCTTCAAACTGCTGCTTGGAGAAATTTGATTTGTAGTCGAGTGTCAAGTCGCCGCTGGTATCGATGTCTGCCAGATGTAGCGAATCGTCTGGCGAGTCGAGCAGCTCGACGAGTCGATCGACTCGTTGGCAGGCTACTTCGTAAGAGCATTTCCGGTCGGCGGCACTTCCAGATCGGACGTCGGCCAGCGCCAAAACGATCACGGTTTTTTGCACGTGATCGAAGACCACCATATGATCATAAAACGCGAACCAGAGATCGGGGAGCTTCCGATCGTCGTTGGGCGGGTGGGGGAGTCGCTCGACGTAACGCACCGTATCGTAACCGGCGTAGCCGATTGCGCCTCCAACAAAAGGGGGTAAATCCTTTGGATGAGCAACCCGCATTGCATGCACCAGTTCGCGGAGGGTTTCCAGCGGATTGGAGCTTTCAAACGACTCGGTCCTCCAGTGCGAACCATCGGCAGCGGAAGTCGCAGTGATATCTGCGGTCGTGGACGGGGCTTGGGAGCGAGAGACAGTAACTTGCGTCCCGCGGGCAGCAATCTGTAAGAAAGGGTCGCTTGTGAGAAAGCTGTATCTGCCGACCTTTTCACCACCAATCACGCTCTCGAAGAGACATGCCGAAGAGCCAACGTCAAGCTTGCGAAAAGCTTGCACGGGCGTGAGCGAGTCGCTTACCAATTGTCGATAGACAGGCACGTAATCGACGCCGTTGGCCAACTCGTCAAACTGTTTGAAGGACGGATTGTACGGCATCGAGTCGGTACAAGTGAAAGGTTCTTGGCTGGGCTGAGAAACGCTGCGGTCTAGCTTAACACTGTCCATAGAGAGCTACAACGGCGGACCAATCAACTCGACTTTTTGGAGGGCAAGCTTGTCCTGCGCAAGACGTTACGTCGGCTACCGCTCACCTTGACACTAGGGGAAGCAGGGCTAGAATCCTCGTAGTTGGTTTGATCGTGGAAGGAATCCCATCTCGGCAAAGACAGTCGAAGCTGGCAAATGCTGGTCAACCTGCAGACACAAGTGGTTGATCTGAAGTTCGGGCCGTTCTGCCTTGTCGGGTCGATGCCCGGCGCTAGGTTCTTTACGACATCTAGTTTTTGCAGCAAGAGTCTTTGCGACGTGACCCTTTCGGGTTTGGGCCCTTTGGGAGTTCGGGCAAGGGTTTGCGTTTGGCCTTTTACGTGTACGAAAGTGTGGTGACAGGATGAAGTGCCAGCGTTGCGAACGACAAGCGACATTTCACATTACCGATCTGATCGATGGGAAGCCGAATGAGTTGCACTTATGCGAAGAGTGCGCTCAAACGTTCCTTAGTCCAAGTGAGGAAGAGGCTTCGGAAGTGCTGCCTGCGATGGCAGGCTTGCTGGCTCAGCATTTAGCGGTAGGCGAAACAGCAGATGACCTGGCGCGGCTTGACCAGCGCTGTTGTCCGATCTGCGGCATTTCATTTCTCGAATTTCGCAAGCAGGGCAGATTGGGTTGCCCGCACGATTACGTTTATTTTGCCGACGAGCTTGAGCCCTTGCTGATCAATATTCACGATCAATCACATCATATTGGGAAAGTGCCCAAGCGATGCTCGCAAGGAGCAGACCAACAGACACAGCTGATCCGTCTGAGGCGAGAGATGAAAGAGGCGATCGCAACCGAAAATTACGAGGAAGCTTCTAAGCTGAGAGATCAGATTCGCGAGATCAGCGGTCAAGTTCACCAGGCAGGCGGATCCGAGGGTTTGTCCCAATAAGAGCACTGATCAAAGTTACGGCGAAACTATGGAACTAGACGGATTAGCAAACTCGAGCGGTGAGTGGTTAAAGGGATCAGGTCCCGAGTCGGATATTGTTGTCAGCAGCCGCATTCGCTTGGCACGAAATCTGGCGGACTTCCCCTTTATCTCTCGCGCGACTGAAGCTGATCGGACAGAAATCGAGAGGAGCTTGCACGGCCGAGTCGAAGAGTTGCGGGCTTCGGGCGAGGTGCCAACGAGTACGTTCTACATTAACGTCGAGGAGCTGGAAGGGATTGATCGCCAGTTCTTGGTGGAGCGGCAGCTGATCAGCCGAGAACACGCGGAGAGCGAAGGGGCGAGGGCCGTGTTGGTCGATCCTGACGAGCGATTCAGCGTAATGATTAACGAAGAAGATCATCTTCGCTTTCAGGTAATGCAAAGCGGGCTGAGCCTGGAGTCGGCCTGGGAGCTAGCCAATCGTCTGGACGATTTGATCGAAGACAAGTTGACTTATGCGTTTAGCGATAAGCTCGGTTATCTGACGGCTTGCCCCACCAATGTTGGCACAGGATTGAGGGTGAGCGTCATGCTCCATCTGCCGGCCCTGGTGATTACGCGGCAGATCGAAAAAGTGTTTCGCAGCTTGCAGAAGATCAACCTCGCGGTGCGTGGGTTGTATGGCGAGGGCTCGCAGGCGATGGGAGATTTTTATCAGGTGAGCAACCAGATTACGCTGGGGCAGACCGAAGAAGAGCTGACAAAGAAGGTGGCAGATGTCGTGCCGGTGCTTATCGACTATGAGCGTCAGGCCAGGGAATTTCTGGTGCGAGAAAGCCACGAAACGCTTCACGATCGGGTGAGTCGCGCGTATGGTATCTTGCGGACTGCTCAAACGATCAGCTCCGAAGAAACTATGCACCTGCTTTCTAGTGTTCGCATGGGAGTAAATCTCGGGTTGATCGGCGAGCTACCGATTCCCACGATCAATAAGCTCTTTATCCACACGCAGCCCGCCCATCTGCAGAAGATCGCCGGGAGCGAGCTTGAATCGACCGAGCGGAATATCGAACGGGCCAGTTATCTGCGTCGACATCTCGAAATCGACAAGCCGGGCAATCCGTCGAAGAACTAAAGGCTCTGCTGGTGCGAGGTCTGGTGCGTCAAGAGATTCTCGTCAATGGATATTGATATTCTCTAGACCTTCCTCGCAGGGCGGGAACTGAGGATTCAGCTTTTCAAGAGTTGCGCGCAGGAGTCGGCTGACCGTCATGTTGCGGTACCACTTGCGATCGGACGGAATAATTTGCCAGGGGGCAAGTTTTGTATTGCACCGGGTAAGGGCGTCCTCGTAGGCTCTCTGGTAGTCGTCCCAGCGGGCCCGTTCGGCAATGTCGGCTTTGCTGAACTTCCAACGCTTGTTGGGATTGTCTAGTCGAGCTTGGAGACGCTCTTTCTGTTCTTCCTTGCTGATATGCAAGAAGCATTTGATGATGGTCACCCCGGCATCGATCATCAGTTGCTCAAAATCATTGATGCGATCAAAACGGGTTGCCAACTCCGACTCAGGAACCAGCTTGTGTACCCGCACGACAAGGACATCTTCATAGTGCGAGCGATTGAAGATGCCAATGTTTCCGCGTCTTGGTACGGCATGGTGGATACGCCAGAGAAAATCGTGATCGAGTTCCAAATCGCTGGGTTGCTTGAAAGGTACGATCTGACAGCTTTGCGGATTGATGCCGGTCATGACCGTGCGAATGGTTCCATCTTTCCCAGCCGTATCCATCCCTTGCAGGATGAGGAGCACAGCGCGGCGGTTTTCGGCGTAGAGCCTATATGCCAGGTCGCGACTGATCGCGGTGTTTTCTCTGATTGCTTCACGAGCCGACTGCTTGGTCCAATTGCCTTCGATATACCGCGCGTCGAAATCGGCCAGGCGGATCTGGGAGCCTGGAGAAACACTTAGTGGTTGGGTCATCTGAGAGTCCGTAGGCAAGGTGTTTGAAGAGTTGGGTCGTCTTCAGGATAATCCATCGAGGCAAGGTTTTTGAGAGGACGGGAGGAGCTTTTTATTCCGACTCGCTCCAGCTCGAAACTTCGCCCGTGGGGTCGATTTCGACCCGGATGATGTTGGCGTGGCAGCAGACGGGGCAGTCTTCGACGTATTCTTGGGAGAAACCGGCAGAAAGATCGACGGGAATGACGATTTCTTCGCCGCAACTGTCGCAAATGTATTGGGCATCGTCATTCACGAACTAGAATCCGTGGGGTGAACTGCGGAACGAGGGTGCTACAATAGAGGTATCTCGCTCGCGAGTCTGCGTCAACCTGCCCTCCCCTTCCTTCGCTTCCCCTTGGAATTGCTTCGATGACTGTACGTAGCAAAGTAATGGCGGGGATTCTGACGGGGTTGTCGCTCGCGGCCTTATGTACGACGGTCTACTTGACTTGGACTTCTTGGAACGCTGAACCTGTAGCCGGTTGTGCGGCGGGCGGTGCGGTCGATTGCGACCATGTGTTAAACAGCCGATGGTCGCGTTGGATGGGTATTCCGGTGAGCCTCTTCGGGGCGATGGTCTATGCCGGCCTGTTGGCGGTTAGTTGGCCTGCCGCAAGACGTCCTTGGAGCCTTGCGGGCAGCGGATTGCTGCTGCTCGCTCTGTTGGCTGCCGGCGCAGCCACTTGGTTTATTGCAATCCAAGTGTTTCTGTTGCAGAGCTATTGCTACTACTGTCTTGGGGTTCATTTCTGTGGACTCCTGGTTGCGGCGATCACGCTGTTGTTGATTCAAGACGGAGCGACGCCGAGAGCCGATCTGGATCAGATGCGGGCCTTATTAGGGGTGAACGCCACGGCAGCTGCGTCGACACCGGAAGATAGCTCAGTTGCCGTGGGACGCTTTCATCCTATTATCGCGACTAGTATCGCTGCGGTCGGGCTCACCGCTTTGATTGGCGGACAGTACTTCGTTGCCGAAGAGACGATGGTAGTGGAATCGTTTGAAGTCGTGGCAGAGCCAGTTAATTCAGATCCCGATGAGCCTTCCGCCGAGCCGGCGCCTGCCTTCGAACAGGAGCCCGCGCCTGTTTCGCAGGAGCCGGAAGAGGACACGACGTTTGAGTCGGTTGCCACGGAACTGGATGGGTTGTTCGACGAGCCCGAGCAAAACAAATTGGCAGCCGGATTGGCTTCGCGGCAGGTGTTCTTTCAAGGCTTGAAACGTTCGATCGATGTTGGGGACTATCCTGTGGTCGGTAATCCCAATGCTCCGATAGTGCTCGTCGAGATGCTGGACTACACGTGCCGACATTGTCGGCACTTTCACCACTTCGTTTCTTTGACGCTCGAACGGTACGGCGATCAGGTCGCCTTCGCGATTCAGCATGTGCCGCTGAGTACGCAGTGTAACCCCAATATGACTAAGGACAGTCCGGAAAAGAAGAATGCTTGCGATTACTCTAAGCTGGCGATTAGTGTGTGGAAACTGGCCCCGGAAAAGTTCCCCGAATTTCATGATTGGCTCATGGAGTCTGAAAAGCCACCGTCGGTCATCAGTGCTCGTAAGCGGGCTGTCCAACTTGCCGGGGAAGAAATCCTGCTGGATGATGCGCTGAAAGCAGACGTTGGTCAGCGAATTGCTGAGCAGTGTGATGTGCTGCATCAGTTGAAAGTTGGTCTCCCAGTTTTGTTCACACACCGGAATGTGATTAAAGGGGTGCCCACAGCCGACTCGCAGTGGACCGAGTTTCTCGAAAAAGAGTTGGGCGCCAAACCGGGACCGTAGCGGGGCTGACGGAGCCTTTCCGTTGCGGATGTTAAGTAAGACTCGCCCCGGCTCAATCTTCTGCCCGGCTGCCATCGCCGCACATCCGTACGATGCAAGGATCGAATTGGGCGACGATTTCGACGAGATCTCGCTGAGCGGCCATTACCTGGTGAATGTCTTTATAGACTCCAGGCACTTCGTCGGAACCTGCGGCAAGCACTTCGATGCCGCGGTCTGCCAGCTCGTGTTTTATCTGGCTGAAACGGAATGTATCTTTGGCTTGTCGTCGCGACATTTTGCGGCCTGCGCCATGGGCGGCCGACGCGAGACTGGCAGGATTGCCAAGGCCGCGCACGACGAAGGCCGGAGTAGCCATGGAGCCGGGAATCACTCCCAGCACTCCCTGTCCGGCTGGGGTGGCCCCTTTGCGATGGACGACGACCTGCTTGCCCTGGTGTCGTTCGAGCCAGGCAAAGTTGTGATGGTTTTCGATTCCTGCAATTGCGTGGGCTCCCAGCAATTTCGAGACCAGGCGATGGATGACCGCGTGGTTGGCGGCGGCGTAGTCGCCCATGAGATTCATAGCGGCCCAGTATTCTTGCCCGGCATCACTGGCGAGATCGAGCCATGCCAGACGTCCCAGGTTCTGGAATCGCTTTGGCAGCAGCCGCTGAGCAAGCTGGCTGTAGGTGCTGCAAACGGCTGCGCCGACGCCGCGGCTGCCGCTGTGACTCAGTAGCGAAACGTACTTTCCGGCATCGAGTCCCAATTGCTCGTCGCGTTGTTTGAGAGTGAGCGTGCCAAACTCGACGAAATGATTGCCCGAGCCGGAGGTGCCGAGTTGCTTCCAGGCGGTGTCCTTTTTCTCTCGGGTAATTCGAGTAATGTTCCAATCGGCATCCAGTACTTCATGCGATTGTGCCGGACTGTGAGTGCATCCTACGCCGAAGCGAGTTCCTTTTTCGAGAGCAACTCGGAACTGTTCGCGGCTCTCTGTTAAAGCGTCGGTCGGCATATCGAGCACAGAAAGCTTCATTCTGCAAGCAATGTCGACTCCCACGGCGTAGGGGATGACAGCATCTTCGCAGGCCAGTACACCGCCTATAGGCAGGCCATAGCCGATATGCGCGTCGGGCATTAGTGCAGCCCCGACCGCCGAGGGTACCCGACAGGCATCGCGCATCTGAGCATGAGCACCAGGATCGATATCGGACCCCCAGGTCTGGTAAGTGATGGGAGCGTGGACAACCTGAGTCGCTTCGTCTTCCAATGCCTGAGCGAGTCGGCTCCAGATGGGATCGGCGAGGAAGTTTTCAGGGGCAGCCACGACGTCGGCAATAGTTTGTCGAGCGCGTTTTCCCTTCAGCCCCATGCCAAGATCGGTCGAGGCGGCAATCCGCAACGCATCGATTGCCGTGGGGACGCAATCGGGAGGGACTCCAAGTTTCTGTAGCTGACGTCGATTCATCAATCGCTGCACTCTAGCAGGGCCTATCGGTAGATTATTGGGAAATGGCGGGCCAAGGGGCAGCGCTATCGTCGATAATATCCCGGAAAAGTTAAAAAGGCCCCTGAACCTAAGTTCTGTCGAGACGATCCTTTGGGAAGACCCGCAATGGTCTGGCGGGGTTCTCTCAGATCGATATTGCTTTGATCGAGGAAGTTTTGAGTATAATGCAACCGTGGGTCGTGCGAACGCAGCACGACGGGCAAACCTGGCCGCGAGCAACTCTTTGGCAGATCCTGTCTCGCCGCCATTAACCCAGTAAAGGAAGGAGGTGGTTCGTTGATCGATTATCATATACGCCAGTGGGGTGGTATCCGTTGACCACCGGCGGGTTGTCCATGTGACACCACCCACCACCTGCTTCTGAGTGCCCGCCCTGCCCTGTCCTTTTTGTTTAAGGTGCCTTGCTTGTCAAGGTAGGGGTACTGGGCCTGTTCTCAAGGCAAAACGACACAGCCCGGTCGCCGCTTCTCGGAGACCGGGCTGTTCTTTGTTTGGCGGATCCGAGGATCGTTTCTGAAAGCACATCTCGGATGCGTGCTAGCTGGATTCGCTTTCCTCTTGTCAAAAGTACCCTCAGATTGATTCATGCCGTCGATTGTCTCTGCCGTTGCAGCAGGTCTATGTGCCTGCTTACTTCTTCCGGAAGCGGCGGTCGGCGCACCTGCCTGGCCTGATAGCTCGGTAGCGCAGCGGCTAATTAATCAATCGCTGCCGCGACCGCAAGAGCCGTGGGACGGAGGTCGGTTTGCACAAAAGAATAGCCGAGCTGCGACGTATGCCGCGGTTGGGCTATTATGGCGCGATGCAGCGGGCGATCGCGAGGCAGCCGTGGCGGCGCTCAAGGGCGTGATTGCCATGCAGTATGAAGACGGTCCCGATTCGTTGCGATACGGGGTTTGGCGGCGTTGGAACGGTGAAACCGAAGTTGACCCTAACTGGCGTGAATTTGTCGGTTGTGGACTGATTCTGGTGCTCGAGAACTTTGCCGAGCGCCTGCCGCGCGAACTAGTCGTGGAAATCGAGGCGGCCCTGCTGCGGGCGGCCGCAGGCGCTATGCAACGTGACGTAGGGCCTGGGTACTCTAATATCGCCTTGATGAGTGCAATATTGCTCGACTATGTGGGAGAACACCAAGGTCGACAAGCGATTCGGCAGGCGGGGCTGGCGAAGGCACAAGCGATCTACGAGTTGTTTTCAGAGTATCAGACGTTTAACGAATTCAATTCGCCGACGTACTATGGCGTCGATCTGATGGGACTCGCTATGTGGCGAGATTACGCCTCGACAGCCGAGGTGCGCAAGTGGGGCCGAAGCATGGAAGCTGGTCTCTGGACCGATATTGGCAGGTTCTATCATGCAGGGATGCGGAACATGTGTGGTCCGTTTTCGCGGTCGTATGGCATGGACATGACGCAGTACTGCTCGCTGGTCGGGCTCTGGATCGCCCTGGCGATTGAGGATCGTGCGCCGGCGCCCTGGCCGGAATTCGATGGGCGCAAACATCAGGAGCGGTACTACGCGCCCGTTTTTGCCTTGCTGCGGCCCTCGGTGCCCGAGAACGTAGTTCCCGACTTACTGGATTTTACTGGCCCACGTTTCTTCGAGCGGCGGTTCTCTCGGTATCGGGCAAGTGTCTTGGTAGAGGAAGAATTGATGATGGGCGCGGCAGCCATCCGTCCTCACCAGAACGAGCAGCAGCACCTGGCAACGATCTACTGGGTCGCGCAAGCAGACAAACCTCCTGGTTGGATTCTCTTAACGGCAAATAACGAAGGCCTCGTTCCCACGGTAGCGAATCGTAGTTTGCAGATTCGTCGGAAGTCGACTTCTACGAAGAACTCGATCCACATGCTTGCCTACGCGCCAGGGCTTGACGATTCGGCCATTGCCGAACGCGATTGGAAGCTGCCCGGCTTGCATTTGGCCGTGCAGACGGCTGTCAACGTTTCTCTGAAGGGAGTGTCGTGGATTGAGCACCGTTACTACGGGCCATGCTTAGATATCCAGTATTCGGTCGCAGCGGAAACTCCTGATGAAACCGTGGTATTGTCGCTGCTAGCAAAGCCGTGAGAAAGCCCCGGTCTAGAACAAGATTGGCCCGGTGCGAACCTGTGACCTAGAATTGCCTACGCAAAGTCAGCACAGTTACTTTCTTGCTCTAAGAGATGCCGATGCTCTCGATCAGTCACCGCGGTTATTGCAGAGAAGTAGTGGAAAACACTTGGGAAGCCTTTGAGCAGGCGCAGAGCCTGGGCATCGACGGCATCGAGACAGACATTCGGCTCACGAGCGATGGGCAATTAGTGCTGTTTCACGATCGGCGCCTGGCCGACGGGCGAGCAGTGTCTGATCTCTCGCATATGGAATTGTGCAAGGCGATGGGAGCTCAAGTACCCGCGCTCGTCGAGACCTTGCAGCGGTTTGACAGTCTGCTTTGGGTGCTGGAATTGAAAGATCAGTCGGCAACCGAGCCGCTAGTGCATGCCCTGCGCCCGCTAGTAGCCAACAGGCAACTGCTGGTAATCTCTTTCTGGCACGACTCCATGGTCGAAGTGCGCAGGCAGCTTGACATAGAATGTGGCGTGACCGTGGCACATCGGCCGGCGGACTTCTCAAGTTATCCGCTGCGTCCATGGCACACGATCGTGTGGAAATACGAATTCGTCGATCCGCTGCTGATACAGCAATCAATCGCCGAGGGGCACCGGAACTTCGTTTACGATGTCCAAGGAATCGACGAACATCGCAGGTGTTATGAGTTGGGGCTCGACGGAATCATCAGCGACGAGCCTCAGCTGGTTGCGGCGGGCAGGCCAGCGTTCACGTCGGACTCACCCGCGGTGCCTTTGCCTCTGCCACAAGCGCCAGCAACTCAGGCAAATCGGCCAGGGCCGATCACAGAACTGGACTCAGGGCTGGCCTAAGCCCGCCCAGAGCATGCTATTGCTTAGCTACAGCAAGCTGGGCCAAAAGTTCTTGTTCGACTGAACTGGCCGCTTGCGAGTTCTCCGGCGGTTCATTTTCGAGAACGTACCCTGTATTCGGATCGACCGTCAAGTTGAGATTCTCTTCGTCTTCGAGATAGAAAAAGAAACCGTACATCATTTCGTGATACGTTTGAGGACCGTCGTGGACGGTCACGGTCGAGTCGGGGTTGTACGGATTGAAGTCAGTGTTGTCGTAATGTGCAATACACTCGATGCGCGTGCCTTGCGGAAATTTCTTTTGGTCTTTTTCCCAGCGGTAGGCCAGTTGCCAGTCGAAGCTGTAGTTGGGCACGATGAGCAGCGTTTCTTGTTTGCCGTCGGGATAGTGAGCCAGGAAAGTCATGTCTTTGCCTCGGAGATGCATATGGCTGAACATTCCCAGGCCGGTGGAGTCTTTTTCGAGAGTTCTTTCCGCTACTACCTTGTGATGGGGCGCTCCGGGAGGGATGGCAAAGCTCTGATTCTTGACCTGCATGTGTCTGATCTGTTTGTTCACGATCCCTTTGGGATAAATGAAACCAACGGACGTTTGGTCGGTTGTCTCCATACCTGCGGTGACGTAGTGCAGTTGTAGAATGAGTACTGCCCCGGCCGGGATCTTGAACGCAGTGCCCTCGTCGAGGATCATTGCCGTGCCGCCAGGAACAAAGCCAGTGATGAAATGTTCGGTCGGTTTGCCGTTTTCCAGGGTGACATACGCCATGTTGCAGTGGTGGACAACGTCGCGATTGCCTGGATGGATCTCGATCTGTTGGACCCAGGTGTCGCGAAAGAACACGTAAGGCAGCGTGGCGTAGCGATACGGAATATACCCTTCGGCAGGTATCTGCTGCTCGCCGGCCATGGTAATCAGCAAGTCGGGTTTGCCGATCTGCCAATCCACATCGGGTAACTCAAGGGGAGCGGGCAATTTCGCAGGGTCGCCCTCGGGAGTGCCGGCAGCGACCCAATCGGCAAACAGCTGCCGTTGTTCGTCGTCCAGGCTGCGGTGATTGATGATTTCACCCACCTCGTCGTGGGCGAACCAGGGCGGCATTCGCTGTTGGAGCACGACTTCGCCCACCATTTCGGCATGCGCCGCGGCGTCGTCATAAGTAAGCAGCGAAAAAGGAGCCTCGGTGCCAGGGCGGTGGCAACTTTGGCAATGTTCCTGCAGTAACGGGGCGATGTGCTCACTGAATGTCACTTCTCGATCCGGAGTCTTGTTCTCCTGCGGAAAAGTAATGAGGCAACCGTCGACGGTGGTTTCCTTTACGCGAACTTCGCGACCGGCGAGTACGTCTTCGATGGCCTCCTGCAGGTCGGCGCGACTTTGCTTGGGGCTCACTCCTGCGAAGCGGACACTGCCGTCGATTCGCCCGCGATAGGCCAGTCGCTGCTCGGCGTCGAGGACCACAACTTCGGGTGTGCGGGTCGCCCCCAAAGCCCGGGCGGCTTCGCCGCTGAAATCTTTGCAGAAAGGAAACGCGATGTCGGCTTGAAGCGCCTGGGTAGCGACCTCGACAATCGATTCGGACGGCCCGACATTCAACGAAAGAAACTGAACCCCCTGTTCTCGGTACTGTTCGTCAAGCGCTTTGAGCCGCGGCATGAAACGCTTGGCGATCGGACAGTCGAGATTGGTGAAGGCGATGACATACGCTTTCTTGTCGCCAAACTCGTCTAGCTTGCGAGGAAGGTAGCGCAGGTCGACGAACGAGAAATCGGCCACTTTCTCTCCGATGGCAGGCAGCGGATATTCATTGGAGGGCTCAGCGGCGGCCTCAGAAGAAAAGACGGCCTGCTCCACGGGAGGAGCAACTGCGTCGGTTGCCGGGGGTTTCGTGCAGCCTGAAGAGCAGAGCAACAGCGGCGAAAACGCCGCGACGAAACACCAGTTAGTTCGAAACATGGCCAGTTTCTTCCTTAAAGGTAACCAAAGTTTTCTTGTCGATGATTCGCCTGGCGTTGGTTCGGCGTGGAGGCGAGCCCCCATTGTAGCAGCAAGTGTCAGTCTCGGGACCAGTGGAATCTTCCTCAGGTGGCGACAAACTTAAGCGAAACTTGACTTGAAAAGCGGCAGCGACGACGATGAATGGCAATGAGTCAAGGGTTTCCCCAGAATGTACCCCCCAAGGTTCATCCGATGAAGTATTGCCTGGCAGGACTGCTGATTTGCCTGCTGTTGGCCAACTTCGCCGCAGCTCAGCTTCCTGTCGCGACCGGTCGGCAGTTTGCGATGACCAATGCTGCCTGGAAGGTGTTTATTCCCGACAGCTACCAACAGAGGCCGGGGGACGTGGCCGACTTGCTGGTGCATTTTCACGGCGATCCGCAAACGATGTACAACAATGCATTGTATGCAGAGCTCAATGCGATCATCGTGACCGTGAATTATAGCGGCTTGTCGAGCGCCTATTCTGGACCGTTCTCCGACGCTACTTTGTTTCAATCGCTTCTGGACGAAGCGCTTGCCAAAGTACGTCATCAACCCGACTTTTCCAAAACACTGCAGTGGGACCAGCTGGGCGTTTCGTCGTTTAGCGCCGGCTACGGAGCAGTGCGCGAAATCTTGAAGAGCGCTGCCTATCGCAACGATATCGACGCGCTACTGGCGGCCGATTCGCTGTACGCCACGACCGCTGGCGATGGGACGCCGCTTGATTCTCAGATGGTCAATTACAAGACTTTTGCCGGCCTGGCTCAGGCGGAAACCAAGACATTTATCTTTAGCCATTCGCAGGTACCGACTTATACCTATGAAAGTACAATGGAGACGGGCGACGAACTGATGCAACACCTGGGCATTTCGGCCAATCCGATCAGTGCGAGCGGGCTGGGCACGTTGGATTTCTACCGGCATGCTGAAAGCGGGAACTTCCAGCTGTGGGGAGCCCTGGGAGCGGATGGCGATGCGCACCTGGAGCATCTCCGCTACATAGGCGAGTTTCTGGCACACTTGCCACTGGCTCGCACCTCCGACCTGGAAGGCGACTTCGACTTAGATCGCGATGTCGACGGCTTGGACTTCTTGGCCTGGCAACGCGGCGAGTCGTCTGGGTCGAACAGCCTGAGTGATTTCAATTTGTGGCAATCGCACTTTGGCGACAACGCCGCGCTGGCGGCGGCCGTATATGGTGTTCCTGAACCTTCCACTTGTGCGACGCTGCTGACAGGTTTGCTGGCCGCGCTGCTGCGGGGAGTGTCTGTTTTGCCGTAGTAGCGAGGGGCCATGGGAGGGAGAGCCAAGGGTTTGGCTGCTGCAGTTCCGGAGATCAGATTGACATGAGCGATAGAGTCGTACACTGCCCTGGTATCGTGATGAGTTGGTGGTTGGCGATTTTCGCCGTTGTTGCCGGGCCTGCATGGGGAGGAGAGGATGTGGAGCACAAATTTGCCGACAACAACGGCGTCAAAATTCATTACGCCGCCATGGGCGAAGGTCCGCTGGTGGTGTTCATACACGGGTTTCCTGATTTCTGGTACTCGTGGCGTCACCAGATGGAGGGGATGAAAGACTCGTATCGTGTCGTAGCCCTCGATACCCGCGGTTATAACCTGAGCGACCAGCCCGCGAATCAGGCAGACTACGACATGAGCCTGCTGGTGCAGGACGTGGCTGCAGTGATCAAGGCCGAGGGCGCGGAGAAGGCGATTCTGGTAGGGCACGACTGGGGCGGCGCCATCGCCTGGCAGTTCGTCATGAGTATGCCGCAGATGGCCGACAAGCTCATTATCGTCAACCTGCCCCACCCCAGGGGGCTGGTACGTGAATTAGCCAATAACTCACAGCAACAAGCCAACTCGGAGTACGCCCGCCAGTTTCAGCAGCCCAATTCTCATAAACTGCTCAATGCTCAGCTTCTGGCAGGCATTGTAGCCAAGGATGAACCGACTCGTGCCATGTATGTCGAGGCATTCGAGAAATCGAGCTTCGAAGGAATGATGAACTATTATCGACAGAACTACCCGCGTGAGCCTTATCAGGAGAAGGTGGCGAATATGCCCAATGTTTCGATTCCAGTGCTACAGTTCCACGGGCTTAAAGACACCGCGCTGCACCACCATGGGCTCAACAATACTTGGGAATGGATCGATAGCGACTATACCCTGGTCACGATTCCCGATGCCGCGCATTGGGCACACCACGATGCGGCCGAGTTGGTAACTGGCACAATCAAGTCCTGGCTAAAGCTGCGTGAGTGAATCGTGCCTCTTGACGGCAAGCTACATGAACAAGAACTCATGTATCGAGGAGACGCAGACGACACTGAAGGACAATCGCAGAGCCAAACCAGCAGCAATCAAGCAGATAGCCACAAAGAACGAGTGGGTATTGAAGTGCGTGTTGTTCTTAAGCCATTTTGTGACTTTTCGTGATTCTTGCGGCCATTTGCTTCGTATAAAAAAATTTACTGCGGCAATGGTCCCGGTTTCTCCTTCAGGGTCGAAAGAAACTCGATCAGGTCGGCGACGTCCTGGACTGAAAGGATGTTTGCCATCGAGGGCATGATCGAAATTGTGGAGAAAGTGCGTTGGTCGACGTCTGCTACAGCCAGCGTAGTCTGGGTGCCGTCTGCCAGAGTGATCGCAAGTTCGTTAGCGTCTTCCGAGGCGATAATTCCTGAGAGGGTTCGGCCGTCGACAAGTTCCAAAACCGTGGCGCCATACTTCGCTACGATCTTTGAGCTGGGCGAAACGATCGACTCGAGCAGATAGTCACGTTTGGCGCGCGTAGTCACGTCGACCAGAGAGGGGCCTACGAGGCCCGGATCATCGGGTTTGGCTTGATGGCAGGAGCTGCATTTGGCGGTGCCGTAGAACAGTTCTCTGCCGCGCGCGGCATCGCCCCCTTCCAGGGCTTCGCTGTAAGCCTTTACTGGGTTAAGCGCTCGCTGGGCAAGTTGCTCGTCGGCGTGCATTTCGCGAATCCACTGTTCGATCAAAGCGGTTCCCTCTTCGTCGACAAGGCTGCGGCCAACGGTCGGCATCATCACGCCAGGGTCGGTTGAGCGAATGCGGTGCAAGAGAAAAGAGGTTTCCGGACTGCCCGGAAGGATGCCAAACTGGAAACCGCTCGAGCCTCGCCCGGCTGCCACTGGCGGTTTGTAAACACCAAACCTCACGGGCATCGATTGTTGGGCAGAGAGGTCGAGTCCCGAAACACTGGCAATTCCGGCGGGGTTGTGGCAATGAGCACAATTCACATCGAGCCAAACGCGAGCTCGCTCGGCGACCGAGCCTGCGGACGGATCGTTCCAGGCAATGGCCTGGGGGATTTCGGTCTTTGCTGTCGGCAATCCTGCGAGCAATCCAAGCTTGCTCCACAGGGCTAATTGATTGCGCGAGTCGCCCTCGAGTCGAAGATTCAAGTTGCCCGCTCGGACGCCAATGGGTTGGACCGTTTCATGTTGCTTATGGCATCGCTTGCATTGGTTCATGTCGGGAGTAGTGAAGTGATGCGTACGCTTGGTGCCGTCGGAGTGAATCCAGCGAACTGTAGTTTTGCCGCCGATGACTGCTCGGCGCGCGTCGGTTTGATCGTCGTTCCATAGATAGGGCACAGCGACCCAGCCTCGGCGCTGGTGGATCAAAAGCCGCGTCTCAACCAGCCGTTCGCCCTGTAGCGGATCGCGCAGATCGTGGGAATAGGCGAGTGTCTGGACGAACACCGTGCCCACGGGGAATGTCAGCACGTCGTTTGCACGGTACTGCGCCTGTTTGCCGGGAGGCAGGTAAAGGTAATGGCGCGAGGTCGCGTAATCGGCGAAATGCGATGACGAGAGGTAGTATGCAATAACTCCTTGATTGGGAATCTGCTTCTGCAGGTCAGCGAAGAGATGGTAATCAGAAAGCATCATCACAGGGCGGCGGGCGTCGAGGTCGACTTGTACTGGCGAACCAGCTTCCTGCGATTCCTTGATCGCAGGCGAGTCGTTGCTAGCGCACCCCATCAGCGGAAGGACGAGCAAGATGAGAAAGCGAATTGCCGGTTGCCTCATGGTTGCGACCCCGACTCTTGCAACTGGGAATCGTTCTCATCTGGTTCTTCGGTAATGGTAAATCGAAAGATGCTGTGTCGATCTGCTTGAGACTGAGCCGCGGCCAATTCAGCGAAATGCATCTGCTCGATCCACTGTTCGACGAGTGCTGCGCCTTCTTCATGACATAGTTCGCGACCGACAATCGGCATCCGCACGCCGGGATCGGTGGAGCGCAGGCGATGCACAAGAAAGGATCGCTCGGGTCGGCCCGGATCGATTGCGAATCTTCCGTGGCCTACGCCGCGCCCTGCAGCGACCGGTGCCTTGTAGACTCCGTACTTAACAGGCGACGAGCGAACAAAAGTCAGATCGAGGCCCGAGGTGTAGGCAATTCCTTGGGGCCGATGGCAACTGGAACAATTCATCTCCAAATACGCTTTGGCGCGCTGTTCTACAGTTCCTGTGGAAGGGTCATCCCAGACCGCCATGCGGGCGACATCTTCCGGATCATCAGGGGCTCCTATCAAATAGCCGAGCTTCGACCAACGAGTTAACTGATTCTCGGCGCCGTCTGCGTATTGAAACGGTCGATTGATTCTGTCTGCACTCGTCGGCCCCAGGGGGACCATCGCTCCGTCGAGTTCGTGGCATTGCTTGCAGTGATTCTGATTTGGAGCAGTATACGTATGGCTGCGGCGCGTACCGTCGTAGTGGGTCCAGAACACATCAGTTTGCATGCCGGTGACCGAAAGTCGGGCCTCGGTTTCCTCTTGATTCCAATGATACTGAGCGGCTTGCCAGCCTTGTTCTCGGTGAATGAGCAGACGAGTCTCGATCAGGTCTTCGCCTAGAGCGGGATCGCGCAAGTCGTTGAGATAACTGACCGTCAGAATCAAAACGGCGCCCAGTGGGTACTCCAGGTCACCAGACTCGTGGTAAGCGATGCTCGAGTTCAGCGGCAGCCAAAGAAACCGCTGCAAACGAGCATAGTCGGCAAAGTGGGGGGTGTTCAATTCGTAGGGAATGACACGCGTGTTGGGGATTTGTCGTCTGCCATCTTGAAAGAAGTGGTACTCTTCGAGCAAGAGGGCTGGTTCATTTACGGGATCGAGGTGAGCTGGCGGCGCGTCGGTCGCCCTGCACAAGTCAGCCGCTACGACGCTCAGGATTAAGAAAAAGACCCATCTAGAGAATTCGGCCAAGGGGCGGCAACTCACTTGTCGACTCCCTCGATGACAACGGGCTTGACGGCAGGAAGTAGACCGGTGTGAGCGGATAAGTCTCGCAAGACCTCGGCCTTGCTGGGGTCGGCCAAGGTGGCTGCGCCACCCAGGTTGGCAAACGTGAGTTCGCCCCCTTCCTTTTGATTGTCGCGAACACAGACAATCTGCGCTAGATCGATTGGTTTGTCTCGGTACTTCTCAATGTCCATCACACCGTCCCAGAGAATGTCGGGCAACGGGGCCCCCAACACTCCTGCCATGAACTGCCCCCCCTCGCCGCTCGGTTTGTCCCCGCCGCGGCCGAAGGTGTTGTGATGAATATGGACCCGTTCGGGATAGGGGTAGTAATTCGGATCGTTGATCGCGAGCCCAGAGAGCAGGTAACTGATCACCAGGCAATTGACGGTGTCGTGATCGCGAATGTCGTTCTCAAAAACCTCGACGTTGTCATTGGCCATAATCATGAGGCCGGTACCGGCGGCTACCGTACCCACGATGTTGCCCTTGGGAGCAAAATTGGGAGTGTTGTTGTCGAAAACTTTGTTGTGATGAACGCGGATATCGTGGCCGCGTTGCATAGGCAGGTCAGGCAGATCGAAAACCAGGATGCCGCCAGTATTATTGGTGGTGGTGTTGTTGTAGGCTTCGCCGCCGTAACAGTTCTCGATCTCGATGCCGGCGACGTTGTATTTGGCCAGGCAATTGCGGATCATGATGTTTTTCGACTGGCCAACGTAGATGCCTGCGTCAGAAGCCCCGATAGCAGTACAATCCTCAACCAATACGTTGGTTGAGTTGACCGGATAGATGCCGTAAGCCCCGTTGGTGGTCTTAGGACCGCCTGTCCATTCGACTCGCACTCGTCGGACGACGATGTCGTTAGCCGTATGGGATTTCATCCCATTCCCTTTAGTGTCGACGATGGCAAGATCTTCGATGAGCACGCGATCGCTGGTTACATAGAGCCCTTCTGCGCCCGCTTCCTGGCCCTTGAATGACAGGATAGTTTTATCTGCTCCCCTGCCCCGTATCGTGACATCATCGACGTCGAGAGAGAGTCCTGCAGTGAATTCAAAGACCCCTTCTTCTAATTGAATGGTGCTACCCGGCTCGGCAAGAATCAGCTCCTCTTGAATCGCTGTCTGGACATCGCCCTCAGGCTTGAAAAAGACAATAGTATCCTGAGTACCGTCGGTTGGTTCATTTGCGGTTATATTATCGGCGGCAGGTTGTTGATCGGCGGTGGCAGTCGGCTGTACGTCGCGTTTCGAGCACCCGGCAGAGAGCACGATCAGTACGATTAACGCACAGCCGAAAAGTCGATTCCCTACAAGCACTTCTCGTAGCGAACGGGTGCACTGCAGTAGATAATTCAATGACATGGGAAGACTCCATGAATTGCATGACTTGGCCGGGAGTAGTTGCTTGGTGCCGTGCATAATCTGGCGAGAAGTTATCCTCTCAAGGCATTAAGTGACAACGGGATCAGCTTTGAAAGGGAAGGCTTCTGGTAGAAGTCAACGAGGTTCCAAGCGACTCTGTGTGCTGTGCGGTGCGACGCAAACCACACGGGCTTCATCAGGCTACGTAGGGGGCCAGCAAGCACGGTTTTCTCGACATGATCGAGAAAGAAGGTGTTATGGACGCTACCGATCCCGCTTTGGGGGTCGGCGAGCGAGGACCCTGGCGCGCCACCCCAGGGTGGAGTCATCAGGCCATAAACTACTCCCGACCATTGGTTGATGCAGACCGAACCGTATCGCAATCGTTCAATCGCACGTTCCATGGTTGGCGCATGCGTCTTTTGAAATCTGTCGGGTACGGTTAGCGTCGCGCACAGTGTGCCGAATAATTGCTCGTTAACAAAGTCGACTGCATGTTCAAGGAAAGCTTCGGGCGAGGCTTCGTCGAGTGCGGTCTCGGCGCAAACACAGACGAACGATTCCTCGGCGAACAAGTGCGGCGAATCATCTGGTCGGGCATCCCGAATAAGTGTCCAGGGCAGCTTTCCGTCGCGGGTTTCGTAGTTCGTCTGGCCCGTCGCGCGTACAAACCGTTCACAGGCTCCAGGATAGTAGGCAAACCGAGGCGGCACAGCCTTAAGATACTTGTCGAGTAGGTTGAGAAACTCGTCCCGCTGTGGCCAATTGCGCGCAGTGACGATCATCTTCGTGGCGACACAATTGAACGAACCGTTATTCACAATCGATGCCGCGACATGCTCGGCCTGCGCGGCTAGCTGTTTGCTCGAATAGTCCCCAGGAACAATGATCCAAGGCGTGACATTACCAAGCTCACTTGTTACCGGCTTGGCGACCAGCGGTTGATTCTCCAACTTGCGTCTGGCGCGCTCGGATTCATCGGCACCCCACACAATCGCGTCGTGAGTCAGGTGCGAGCCGGTGAGATGAAGCGTATCGATGCCAGGGTGCTGCACGAGTGCCTCGCCGATATCACGTCCACCGCAGACAATTCGCAGCAAGTCGGCATCGACCAAAGGCTTTAGAGCATCGCGGAAGATTGGATCGAGATAGTCGTTCACAGGATTGAGTTTTAGCAGGACGGCCTGGTGCTCGTGGAAGATCTTATAGAGCGTATCGGTGGCCGGTATGGTGCTGACGTTGCCTGCTCCCAGCACGCCAGCGATTTGGTGAGCTTGCTTGTTGGTCGGCTGTAAGCAACTCGCGAAGAGCGAACTCTCGTCGGCGCCGGGCTGTAGCCAGGCTTCGGCCCTGAGCCCCATGAATACCATGCGATCGTGCAGAGTGGCTACGGGCAGAACGGGTACACACGTGCGGCCCAGAGTGTTCTTTCGAGGTCGGCCGGGCAGTGAGGGATTGCCTTGCCGCTCGACATCGCGGAAGGTCCCTGCGAGTAGGCGGAGATATCGCAGTAGACTCGCGTGGCCGCCGAGAATCTCCTCTGCCGCCAAGGCGCTGTCCGACGCAATATGCTTCGCTTGGCACGCTGCTTCGACCCAGGCCCGTGCGTTGCGGGCTACGCCCAAGATACAGGCTTCGACCAAATCGCGCCGTTTGCCCAACGGCAACTCCACCAGACGTTGGGCACCCGTTGTTAGTTGGGCAACCGCAGCATTCATCTCCTGCGAACCCGTGACTGGACGAGCAACAGACATGTCAGGCATAGTACAACCCAATACCAGATTAAAAAGCCGCAGCTGGCGATGCACGCGACTTCGAGCGTTACCATCCGCAATGTGACAAGTCGGCAGAAAATGCTTGCAAATCGCTCATCCGCCACTTGGCCCCAGGCGCTATCCAGTTCGCGGAGGCAAGGACCTAAGAGAATTCTATCCCTTCTCGACACGAGTCGCAACGAATCGACCCATCACCGTCCGGGACGTGAAGCGAATCGGAGGCAATAGCCCATATCAGTGAGGGGAATGCCGGTTAGCGGTCTACGAGTGAGAAAAAGCGCGAGTGCGCACACAATCAATGGTTG
>JAGQOW010000168.1 GCA_020427155.1 Planctomycetales bacterium
CCCAGCAGGCCGACGATTTCGCCACGCTCGACCGTGAAGTCGACTCCGTCGACAACTCGGCGGCGGCCGTAATTTTTTACCAGACCTGAAACTCGTAGTAGAGTCATCTAAGGTTCGTCCTCCTTGACGGGAAACTGCGAATTGCGAGGAGAGCTCCCCAGGGCAGGCGTTTGCTCACGCGCAACTCGTTTACCTCACTAACCTCATGTCTCCAAAATTAGGAAAGCCGGGGAGCTTCTGGAGTCCCGGAATACTTCCCCAGGAGTGGGGCCAAAACACGCATACCGCTTTGCCGGTCAACAGCCGTCGATCGAGATAAGGCCCGCCCGGTATGCCGCTGGAGCTGGGATTGTTCAGCCAGAGCCGGCAGTCCAAGCTTTCGGGACTATTGTCGCCCATGACAAAAAACTGGTCGTCGTTCACTTCGAACTCGCGATGCTGTCGTTTGGCAAAGCGGGGCCAGGCGGCCGGGTCGGTAAACAATTGTTTTACACTTCGCAACGCAGGCAGATGCGTGCCATCGACTGCTTGCGTGGCCTGGTTGAGGGGTTCGTAGTCGGACTGGTTGTGAGCATCTCGCCAACTGGTGGCAACGTAATAGATGTCTCGCAGGACCTGCAGGCGATTTACGGTCAAGGAAGCGCCACGGGCGCCGATACCGACGGGCTCCAGGTCGCCCGGGTCGTCCTCGCTGGTGCGTGGAATCATCTCCGACCGGTCGCCATACAGGCTTTCTGGATCGTAAGCGGTGTCGCCGAATTCGACCAACTCGTCATCGATCCACAGCAGCAGCTGGTCGTCGACATTGGCAAAGAGCAGCGTGTGGCTGCCGGCCCCTTGCAGTGCTGATTCTGCAGTGGGTTGATAGTCGTCGAGACCGTCGATCGCCAATCGAGCTTGCCCCGTGGAGAGATCGATGCGGCAAGTGAAATGTTTGCCGGCCTCGACGAGATCAAGGAGCAACTCGCCTTGGGTTTTGTCGATCTCTACTTCGCATTGGACCGCCAGATCGCTGACCCAATGCATGCCGTAGCGATAATCAGGCATTGTCCAGCCGTTATGCGAGATCTCGCGCCGTAGCATACGTGCATTGTAGGCGTTGAAATCGCGGATCAACTGGGGTCGTGCTTCGTCTAGCCACTGTTCTTTCGACGTGCCGCCGTAGTTGCCTGTTTCGGCAAACTTACGGGCGACCGTCCAATCGTAAGAACTGGGAAGCAGATGATGGTAGCGAAGCCAGGCGACCGAGTCGCCCTCGCCCGATTCGACCTTATATTGTTGCCGCACGTTTCGATCGACCACCTCGGCAGCGACTTGCCAAGAGTCAGGCGTCGTCGAGGCCCAACGCAATGGCCAACCCGCGTTGTAGAGCGTCGCCGATTCGTAGTCGGTGTCGTGGACCGTCTGGAACATAGCAAGCTGTTTTTCGGGAGGCTTACGCTGAATTCTGAACTCGGCGCCTGAGTCCAGCGCACGCATGAAAACATCGCCCTGGTAGATTTGCAGTTCTTCGCCCGGCAGGCCGATCATGCGTTTGATGTAATTCATCTCGCCATTGCCGGGAAATTTGAATACGACGACGTCCCACCGATCGGGATCCTTGGTCAGGTAGCAGTACTTGTTGACCAGTATGCGATCGCCCGGATAGCTCGTTTCTTGTTCGATGCCTTTCAGGTTGAGATACTCGGGAGGATGGTCGGGCAAGTCGGTGCGCAGGGCCATCGTTTGACGGCACATGGGGCACATTCCGGTCACCACTTCCAAGCCTGCGATGCTGTACTGCAGATTCTGCCTTTCGCCAAAACCTATCTGACCGCTATTGAGACGGGCAATCAGGCGATCTCGGTCTTCCCCCTCGCTACTGGCCGTCGTGAGAAATCGATAGCCGCATTCGCTGCAGCAGACGTCCTTGTGTTGCCCCTGCAAAGAGGGAGACATCGATCCGGTCGGTATGACAAACGCTTCGGCTTCGAAGGTGCGGAACAAAAAAGCGAGGACAAATGCGATGACGATCGACTCGATAGTTTCACGCAAGGCGTGCCACCCGCCGCCGGGCGTCGAGGGGCCGGCGGCCTCTTGTCCCGCCAATTGCTCGCGGCGTGTTCGTGCAGATGTTTTCTTGCTCATGGAGATTTTGAGAAAGCTAGGAATGAGAGGTCGGGGATACTTAGCAGCTGCGATTGGACAGATTGCCGCAGCGTAGTTATTCGACGCGAATGGGCCAATATAGTCGATATTCTAGAAGACGGAAAATGCAGTCGCTCAGGCGTGCTAGCGTACTCCCAGAGGTGCACCCAGCAGCAGACGTCCCGGCACCGGGCCCCAAACCCGGCTGTCGATCGAAACTGGCGGGTTGTCGCCCAGGACAAAGTATTGGTCTTTGCCGAGCTGCAAAGGCGATTTTGGCTCGAGGGCTCCCAGGGGAGCAGCGGTGTAGTGCGTATCTCGGTAAACCGTCAATTCTCGGAGCGAAATGTCCAGCCTCCGGGCCCCGATGGCAAGAGGTTGTCCACTGCCTGTACGGCATGGGGCCTCATCGAGCTGGTAATGCAGTTCAATCTGGCCGTCGAGAACCAGCAGCAGTTGCCGATCGAAATTGGTGAACATCAGCGACACGGTTCCCTGGCTCAAGCGTCGCGCCGCGTGGGTCGAGAGAGGCTGCATAAGGACCTGCTTGCCATTCTCAGCTAAAGTGACAGATCTATCGGTTGTGCAGATCGTGACCAGTAGTTGCCGGCAGCCATCGGCAAGTTCCAAAGCGAAATCGCCCTCTCCTTGGAGTTGAATCACTGTGCTGAGCATCAAGTCTCGAGCCAGTTCGAGCTGCCTCGAGATTCCGGCGTTGTAGGCCACATCGTCAGTAATCGGTCGCTGGCGAACATGACGGTAGCGCAGCCAGTCGAATCCTGGGCTAGTTTCTGAAGCGCGGCGCCAGGCGCCGTCAACCCATTGCCAGTTGCCGCCTTCCGCTGGTGTCCAGCGTTTGGGGTTTCCGTCAGCTCGATGCACTAAGCGGCGCAGCGCGCTCTGCTCGGCGAGCGACTTGGCGACTGGTTGGCCATTGACCCACACGTCGCCACCTGAGAGTCGAACAGTCTCGCCGGGGAGGGCGACGACGCGTTTTACACAGAGCTGATCCCCTTGGTCGGGCTGACGCAGGACGACTACTTCCCAGCGCCGAGGTTGCCGGCGCTCGAAGACCGTGCGATCAATCCACAACCGATCGCCCCGTCGAATCGCCAGACTGTCGAGCGGGACGCTCGTGAGTCCGCAGTGAGGGCATGCCCCAAAGTCGGTTTGGTTGGCAAATTCTGCTCCGACCTCAAAGCTCGACTCGCATGCTGGGCACGTTGCCACGGCAAACGATCCGCGCAGCGCCGGCGCCATTGAACTACCTGCGACCGTTACCGGTTCGATCACTCCCATGACGAACCAGGTGCGAAGGACCAGGGCCAGCAGGACGATGCCTACGACGAAGTAGATGGGAGCTTGAAACGTGCGAAGCATCAGCAGCCTTTCTCTGCCACTGCAAAGCTGGCGCATCAGGGCGCTTGCCGCTGCTCGGGGGTTCTGGCCGGGAGATGGTGTTCGTCAAAGAGTTTCCCGCCAAGTAGGATCACGCGGTACGTGATCTTTTGCTCGTCAAACGTCAAAAGCTGCACATGATGTTCGCTGCCGGTCTTGGCATGCGGCGGGCGCAGGTACCAACGATCGGTTTTAGGCGTGCGTTGTCCGACGCCCAGGCCGCCTTCGCCGATGTAGACGACGCCAGTCGGATCGATGGCAAAGTTGCGAATGGGCGGGGTTCGCTTGATGTTGTGGCCGTCGCCTTCGCAGACCAGATCGACATTGTAGCGTTCGAACAGCGGCACCCAGTGGGTGAGATTGATCCAAGGGGGCTTGACGGCGGGAAAGGCTGGCTTGTGATATTGGGCCAGCAGCCAACGATTCGCCGGTCGCGAAGTTTCCAGTTCCGCCTTGAGCCAATCGGTTTGATCGCCGGCAACGCTCGTTTCGGTGTTGAGCGTCACCAATCGAACCTGAGGTCCGATGTTCAAGGCGTAGTAGTTGGTTTGCTCTTGGGCAGGGAAGGCAAAAACCTCGTTGAAAGGCTCGCCCATGTCGTGATTCCCACGTGCAGGAATAATTGGAAGCAGCCGTCCGTCGGGGCCCACGGTCAATTCGTGATCGGTCATCCACACCGACCACTGATCGAGCTGCGTGCCGCTGCGAATGTAGTCGCCCCCGTGAGCCAGGGCGAGTATCGGTACGCGGCCTGCCTGGTACGATTCGGCTACCATCGAGGCGAGCATCGCATTCATCTGGCGGCGTTCCTCGAGACCACTTCGCGAATCGGCGCCAAACATGATGCTCACCGGCACATCCTCGGCAGGCGCAGTGACAAAGAACATTTCGGGCGACTTCGTCCCATCGCTCTCCAAGACAACGTGATATACGGTCCCCGGTTTCAAATTGGTGAGTTCTGTATGGTGGTAGTACAGCTCAGGACTTTCGCCCGTGTATCTGCCGTTGCGCTGCGCTGCGACGAGCATAGCCTCATCGGTCCCCTCTTCTCGGAGGTGAACCTGATGAGAGGTGCCTGCAGCGCTAGTGTTCCAGGAAAGCGTCGCGGTTCTGGCAGGATCTTCTTTCCAGATCAGCCGCCATTGAACAGGCTGAGCGCCGTCGGCCAAGACCGAATCGTTGGCAGCCAACCAAGGGGGCGTCAGTCCTAGGGCTACGAACAACGCATAAAGCCCTAAGAATAATTGCTTGTTTTGCGAACGCATATGTTTGCTCACACGTTTGAAGTGGGATTCAGGCAGATTCCGTCGGGTCGACAGCCTCGGGTGGAATCCATCGTACCAGATGCCAATGCAGTACTACAGCCAGCGGCAAGCCCAAGTGCGGGAAACGAGTTGCCGCGGCATGCCAGGCGCTTTCCCAGCCAAAAGCGGTAATACGGCTTAATGCCGTCACCGCGCCCCAGAAAGCCATCCACCACAAGATGCTGCGGAAGCGGGGGACCAGGCAGGCGACCGCGACCAGAAGGTCTAGTCCCCCGATGATCGTTAGAAGCGTTTCGCAATTTGCTTGTGGCAAGGCGTTGCCAAGCAGACGGCTGCTGGAAACGATCAGCAAATCGACAAATTCGGCATTATGCTCCAAGGCTTCAATGCCATGGGCGAAAAAGGTAAGTGCTATGGCTACAAGTGACAGGTGGCAAGCCAGGCGAATACGGCTTTCGCTCAGCGGGCGCTTCGCGCGCCAAGGGTCGAGCAAGAGCAAGGCCAAGGGGGCGGCGATTCTTGCCGATTGGGTTGCTAGCGGAAAGAGAGCTATGAACTGCGGCGGCAGCCAACTAGCTTGCGGTGTGTACCCGGAGTGAGTGTGCCACATCGCAACGGCAAATAGTAATTGGAGCAAACAAAGCGGCCCCAGCACGGCAGCGCACGGCCGCAGCATGACGAAGAACCCGGCTAGCAGAACGAGCCAGCCAGCCGACTGTTGTATGGTTAACCCTGTTGCTTCGCTCCAAGCCAGTCCGCAGACATCTCGCGGTTCGACTATCAAACTCAAGAGCGGCGACTCGCCGATCTGTGCCAGCCAACGCCAGTTTCCCAAGCATTGCACTACCACTGTGATTCGTAGCGTCCAGACGATGGCCTGCCAAAGCTTGCTCGACTCTATAGTCTTGTCTCTGGTCATGGTTGCCATGGTAGTTGACTGGCTGGAGGGACTCAACCTAACGAGAACAACGGTTGCTCGGCGTAGCACGGCCAAATCGATTGAGACCGGTAAGATCGATTAGCATGCTACGACCGGGGGAAAGTGTGGAAATCTGTTTCAAAAACGCCACGTTGTGTTTGCAAAACGCCACGAGCGAGCAATGGTTGAGTGAACAAATCTTGGTTCGCCCTCAGCAACGGGCTCCCGCCGTCGGCAGATACCCTCTTGTCGGCAAGCCCAATATATGGAGTGTCCTCACGGGACGAAGTGCCATGAAAAAAACAATTCTATTGTTGGTTGTCGCAGCGTTGATGATCACTGCCAGCGGCTGTGGTATGTGCCGTGGATTGTTCACCAAGAAGACCCAGGCGGTCGCGATGCCAGTTTATCCGTACTGCGCACCGCAATGTGCCCCGCAGTGCGTACCGGCCTGCCCGCCCAGCTGCAATCCCTGCGATTCAGGAGGTGCAGTGACCTACGGCATGCCCTCGGTGACGTCCTTCTCCGATCCCTCGGAACTGAACGTTATCTCGGAATAGAGGATCTTCGAAGAGAAGGTGAATTCACTGGCAGGCAGGGGCATCGTTGCCGGACTTCGGCGGCAAGGCCAAGTCTCTGCAGTGCGCTGCCAGGTATTCGAATCTGCGGAAGTGTCGGCCCACCAGGTTGGAGCAATTAGTTCTTTCCCGGTTCGTCGCCTGTTTCGAGCACCGCCAGAAAGGCTTTTTGGGGGATGTCGACACTGCCGATCGACTTCATCCGCTTTTTGCCGGCCTTCTGCTTTTCCCAGAGTTTTCGCTTGCGGCTGATATCGCCGCCGTAGCACTTTGCGGTAACGTTTTTTCGCAATGCGGAAATCGTTTCGCGGGCGATGACACGCGTGCCGATGGCCGCCTGCAACGCCACCTCGAACATATGTCTAGGGATTTCCTTCTTCAGCTTCTTGATAACCGCTCGTCCGCGGACTTCGGCGTCGCGTTTGTCGCAGACAATCGATAGCGCATCGACTCGCTCGTTTTTCACGAGGATGTCCATGCGTATTAGATCTCCTCGCTCGTAACCTAGCAGTTCATAGTCCATCGTTCCGTAGCCGCGGGTTACTGTCTTGAGATTGTCGTGCATGTCATAGATCACCTCGGCCAGCGCCAGATCGTAGACCAGCATGGCGCGCGTCGGCGAGAGATACTCAGTTCGCACATAAACTCCCCGGCGATCGTTGCTCAGTTTCATCACGCTCCCGATGTACTCGGTAGGGATGACAAAGCTCACGCGCACAATAGGCTGACGAAACTCGTCGACTTCGCCAATATCAGGAACGTCTTGCGGCGTATGAATCTCCAACTCTTCGCCAGACTTGGTACGGACTTGGTAGGTGACGTTGGGAGCGGTTTGTACCAGGTCGATGTCGGCCTCCTGTTCTAATCGCTGTTGGACAATCTCCATATGGAGCATGCCCAGGAAGCCGCAGCGGAAACCAAAACCGAGCGCGTCGCTCGTTTCTGGCGCGAACTCAAAGCTGGGGTCATTCATTGCCAGCTTGTCGAGTGCATCGCGCAACTGCTTGAAGTCTTGTCCATCGGAGGGGTACAGCCCGCAGAACACCATGCGTTTGGGCTCTTGATAGCCAGGAAGAACCGCAGCGGGCTGGCCGGTTGCCACGCTGACCGTATCGCCGACATGCACGTGGCCGAGCGACTTGATGTTGCAAATCAAGTAGCCGACTTGCCCAGCGCTTAACTTTTCGGTAGCTTTGCGCTGAGGCGAGAAGTGACCTAACTCGATCACTTCGTGCGTGGTGCCTTGTTGGAGAAACTTGATCTTCTGTCCTTTCCGCACGGTACCATTCATTACTCGAATGTAGGTTACGGCTCCCCGAAACTCATCATAGTGGGCATCGAATACCATTGCCTGGAGCGCTGCATTGGGATCACCTTCGGGGGCGGGAACACGCGAGATGATGGCGGCCAACACCTCTTCGCATCCCAGGCCTGTCTTGGCACTGCAGCCGAGAATCTCTTCGGCTTCAACCGCTAGAGTCGATTCCATCTCTTCCCGAACTTCATCGGGCCTGGCGTGGACCAGATCGATCTTGTTGATGACAGGAACAATCGTCAGGTCATGCTCCATAGCTGCATAGGCGTTGGCGACTGTCTGTGCTTCGACGCCTTGGAAAGCATCGACTAAGAGCACTGCCCCTTCGCAACACGCAAGCGAACGGGAAACTTCGTACTGAAAGTCGACGTGGCCCGGCGTGTCGATCAAGTTCAATTCGTAAGCCTGTCCTTCGTATTTGTAATGCATCGTTACGGCACGGGCTTTGATGGTGATACCTCGTTGCCGCTCGATGGCCATGTCGTCGAGCAGTTGCTGCTTCATTTCTCGCTCGCTGACTGTCCCCGTGCGTTCCATGAGCCGATCGGCCAAAGTGCTTTTGCCATGATCGATATGAGCGATAATCGAGAAGTTGCGAATGTACTTAGGTTGGGTCATAGAAGATCGGCTTGAAGGATAGGAATCGACTCGCGCAGCGAGTCGACGTACAGAAGGAAGGTGGTGTTACGAAGATTCTCCAAAGACCAATGACTCGATGACCGACGAAAGGGTGCTGCCGGTTCGACTTGCAACTCATCTGTCAGTAGTGTTCTTTTG
>JAGQOW010000169.1 GCA_020427155.1 Planctomycetales bacterium
CGGTCATGCCTACGATCAAGAGGATATACAGGGCACTAAGCACAAGGTTCAGTGTCCCGCCAAAGCCCGCTGCAATCTTCGAGGGCGATTGCTCATGGAAGTTCGGCATCATCGCCCCCAGCCCTACCGCCATACCCGACAAACCGATGCAGAGCATCAGGCAGATTGCCTGATGTACTGAGACCACCATACTCGAAACTCTGAGCATCAAATCACTCACAAGCACCAGACTGGCGCAAGGCAGCCAGGTTCCTCCAGCGGCAAAGAGAAACTTGCCCCAGAGAATGGTGTCGCGATCGACTGGCAGCCGTCCCAGGATCCAAAACCGCCTCCCTTCAAGACTAATGAGCGGATAAATGAAGCGTGTTGTGAAAGTCGATAAAATGAGCCCCACCACTGCCAGGTTTAGAAAGCTCACGATATTGACCCACGTCAGCACTCGCAAGTCAGTCTGGTGCTGTCGAAATCGATCGATGTTGGCAAAGTACAGCAGTAGCAAACCAATGAAAATGAGAAACTGCGACCACTGCACGGGATCGCGGCGAAACAGTCGCAGATCTTTGATGATCAGAAGCCGTGTTGCCTTGGGCAAGGGTAGCAGCAACGCATCTGCTCCCCGATCGATCCAAGACATCCGCCGCCGCGACTCGCGAGCTTGTCGCGATTTCAGCCCACAATAACTCGTCCGATAAATCTTTTTGCCGACCCAGGCGACAACAAGATGCAGCAACAGCGCGTTAGATACCAACACCACTAGATACTTGCCGCTCTCCAGCCAAGGAAGATCCGTGGGATCCTTGCTCAATGGCCTCGCAGCATCGAGCAGTCCATTGCTCAGCCAAGTACTGGGCAACCATTCGCCGCGAGTGAACTCAAACCGTCGAAACGTTTCCCGGAACCAGGTAGCCCCCAACAGGTCGGCATCAGCAATATCGAGAGACTTCCAGATCGAGAAGTAGGCCACCGCGATTATTGCCAGTGCAACTCCTCCGACAAACAATCGCCGAAGTTGAGGCAATCGGTAGATTAGCGACATACACACGATTGCCCCTAAGGCACAAGGAATGTATGCAAACGCGATCATCATCCCAGGCAGGTAGGCATAGTAGTACCACGGGGCCGACACCACCAGGCCGTAGGCGATCATCATCGGACTTGCCAAGAGAAAGAAGCCCCAGCTACTGAAGAACAACGCTTCTTGAAAGCGATAGAACACCAATCTCGAATCTCGCACCGGAAGTGTCAGCAGGAAGTCCGTTTCATCCGAAGAGTACAGTCCCCCGTAAAGTATGATGCCTGACGAGAATATCAGCATTACTTGCAAGGAGACGAAGAACAGCGTGAAGACAAACTGTACTGTATCAGCATGGTAAGGGGCGCCAGGGGCGCCGACGTTCATAACGACAAACTCAAATCCACTATAAAAGAGCGCAAACAACCCGAGCCAGAACAAGGTGCTCAGTACGATTACTAAGCTGGTTCGCAAGCGCGCTTGCGTGAGTAGATAGTACAATTGCGACCGGCTCTCGCGCCATCGAAGCTTCCAGAAGATCTGCCCTTCACGCTCATGGGTAGGCAATCGTTCGCATTCTCTGGCGTACTTGTCGACACTTGTCTGCATTGCTATTCGCTTGCTTCCAGTTTTTTGACCAACTCACTATGAGTATCTACTCGAATGCGACAATGGGCGGCCTGTCTGGCCTTAAGTATTTCCCGTGATGTTCAAGAAAAGCGATTCCAAATTGTGCCCGTTTTCCGAATTCTCTTTCTGCAATTCCTTCATCTGGCCCTCAAGCACCAGCTGTCCCTGGTGCATCACAGCTACGCGGTCTGCGATCTCTTCTGCCACGCTCAACATATGAGTCGACATCAAAACGGTTCTCCCCAACCCCACGTACTCTCGCAGCAAATCCTTCACCAGCCTGATACTATGTGGATCAAGCCCTACCATCGGTTCATCGACGACCAGCACCTCTGGCTGGTGGATCAGTGCCGCGGCAAAGACAGTTCGTTGGCGCATGCCATGGGAGTAACTTTCGGAGAGCCGATCCAGGAATTCTCCTAATCCAAATCGTTCGGCCTCGCGAGCCACCGCTTCCCGGGTTTCCGTAGAAGAAAGCCCATACATTTCGGCGATGAATTCCAGAAACTCGCGTCCTGAGAGCTTGTCGTACAAATACGGCTGGTCGGGAACATACCCGATCAGCCGGCTGGCCTCGCGAACATTCTCTACGACATCAAACGGTCCGACGGTTACCTTGCCTTCGCTAGGCCGCAACAATCCCACCAGCATCTTTAGAGTGGTGGTCTTGCCCGCTCCGTTGTGCCCCAACAGCGCAAGCACTTCGCCTGGTGCTGCGGCCAGATCGAGTTGATTGACGGCAACACGATTACCGTATGTTCGGGTCACGTGTTCAAACAGAATCATGTTGCCTCTTGAACCGAAGCGCATAAATGATAAGCGATGTCAGCGGGATTTCGCTTCGATTCTCGCAAAGTCTGGCTTCGCAGTCGAGACGCTCAGGCAGCCGGAACGATGAGCAAATCCTCAGGATTCAGGTCTGCTGGCTGGTCTGGCATTTCGAGTTCGATCCCCTGGCGAATCTGACGCTCGAATAACTCGGCGCCAATCTTGGCAGCTTCGTCGTCCGATAGCCGCTCGAATCGCATAACCGACCTACCTACAAAGAAGTCATGACGAAGCACCATTCCATCAGGCTCAACCCAGGATACTGCTTGTATGCGGGCATTCTTGGGCACCCCCGATCCGACCATACCCCGATACTCTACCCGCATCACCCGGCGAATCTTCCCCTGGTGCTCCATGGTCTCCTCGGAGACAACTTCCGCTTGTATGATCTCGACAGGTTCGCTTGGAGAGTGGAAAGGACTGAAAACTTCTTCCCGCCACACCCGTCCTACGTACATTTGGGGCAATTTGGCTTCGGGAAACAGCGCTTCGCTAAGTGCCTTCTTATCTGGCAGATACACGGGCGTAGAATAGGGAATGCCACCCGTTCGTATCTTGAGATCCAAGTAAGAATCATTCATCCTTCCCGACATGACCAAAACAGATGGCATCTCGTTCAGATTGATCCGCGTGTCAAAGGCCGAAAAATTGTCGAGCGAGTCAAACTCGATGCGCGTCACCGCGTCGAATGAGACCTTCCCAATTTCACCCACTACATGCCGCATCCAGGCTGGCGCAAGATCCATCAGTGGAGCATTCTCTAAAAAAATCCGATTATGCAACTCGGTCGTACCTTCTACCCCCTCGGTACAGACGCTTGCCGCATAGCCCAAGGAATCTCCTCCCCATTGAACACTCCAAGCAACTACTTCGTTTTGCTTGTAGGTCTCTTCCAGTGGAGGTTGTCCCGGCAAGAAAGAGGGGAAGATCCGTTCGATGAAGAGCCACGTCATGCTGCTAAGCCAGAGCATCACGATGGCAGCTACAAATACTCGATTAGCCATAGAACAGTATTTCGCTAGTAGTCATCGGGCCGAGACTTCGAGAATCAAGCCTCATCAAGACTCGGCACGTCATAAAGCAACCCAACCAGCCCCAGGCTCTGTTGCCATTCTACCCCGGAAGTGCAGGAAAAGCGACAGATCGTAGTGCGAACGACCAGAACCGCTAGAATCGCTGCTGATAGCAGCCTGCTGAAAGAAGCTCAGGGCAATGAAATCGATCTTGCAACGTAGGCCAACACAGCTAGAAGCGTCGGATCCCGCTCAGGATTTCCCCTCGAATCGCCGGCTACTGCGGATTTGAAAAGTGCCCTTGCTCCTTGCTGCGGCCAAGTCCCCTGAGATTTGCAAGTCCGCAATTCCAGCTATTCGCTAGTCTACCGCGCTTCGTGGGCCTGCGACTCATTCGTCGTGCTCTTGAACGTCTCGACCAGGAATTCTTCGACGGTGTATAGACGAGAAGAACGGCGAGAGGGCCTCTCTTTGCCCTGGCTCTCATCATTCGGCTCCCGTCCCTGCAGGGCTAGTTCGACTATCGTATCCGCATCCTCGGATTCTACCGCCTCGACAAGCGCGGCGTAGCTATCCGCGCTTCGTGTCAAGGCTTCAAGTTCAGCATAGCTGCCCAGTTCCCCCGCTGCAGTGCGCAGCACTTCGGCGCCACTCTGAGAGTAGAATAACCTGCTCAGCCGGCAATCATCAGGAAGAATCCAATTAAGCAGCATAGGATGAGCCGCTCGACAATGCCTGTTGGTCTTTCGCAAATAGGTTTGAAGTTCTTCCACCTGCGATTTCGTGATCAAATCGCCCTTTTGATATCCGCTGATGGCGCTGAAATGTCGACGGATTGTCATTTCAAGTGCGGAAGGGCGATTGGTAGCCTCCGCAGTTGTTTCCTCTCCCCCACTCTGTCGGGTGTTGAAAACAAAGAGCATGAGTACAAGTAACATTAAGGGTGCCCTGCTCATTCTGTAGCAACTCCTGGCCGTTCCAAAGCTTGCTAAGGTTACCTTTGCCTTCAGAGCCTGGGGTAGAGATTTAGGGCTCAAAAAGGCTGCTAAGATAAAACCTAGCATATCGAGCCAGCAACAGCGGTCCCTCCGCAAGCCATTACCTTCAAATGACTTAGGGCTGAAAGGCAGTCGTTGGCAAATCCCCACCATCCCCTTCTCGGGTGGCTGGGGTTTGTCAATTACCAGCCGAAGAGATATCTTGACTGACCACGCTAAAATTCCAGGGTCAGGCAGATTACGGATTTGATTCGACTCGCGCAGGAGGTTTATGCATGTCGAGCTCGGCCTACTACATTCAAGAGTGCCCTACATGTGGACGAACCTTGCAGGTTCGTGTTGAGTACCTGGGTAAGAAAGTTTCTTGCCAACATTGTGGGGCAGAATTCCAGGCATTTGATCCCAGTTCGGCCGAGCCTGTGCCGGTCGATTCAGGACTCTCACTGCTTGCTCGCGCAGAAGACTTGCTGAATAGGGCCGCCCGCGCAACCTCGAGCGCTTAGCCCAACGTCTGAATGCCGAGATGTGCCGTGCTGCAGAAGTCTGATATCAAGTTCATTGTCAGCACTATCTGCCGCATACCTTTTCCAGATCTTCAAAAAATCGGGGATAGGTCTTCGCCGTACAACCCGGGTCGGTGATGACCACTCCCGGCTGAACGAGCCCTGCCAGCGCGAAGCTCATGGCCATCCGATGGTCGTTGTAAGTTTCTATCTCGGCTGGTTGGAACAAACGGGGCAGGATTTCCAAGCCGGAGTCCGTCTCGTCTACCGCGGCCCCCAGTTTACGCAGCTCTGTTGCCAGCGCAGCAATGCGATCGGTCTCCTTGTGTCGAATATGCGCAACATTACGAATCCTGGTTGGACCTTCGGCAAACAAGGCCACCACGGCAAGCGTCTGTACCGTATCACTGATCGCATTCATGTCGACGTCGATCCCTTTCAGCGTTGCTCCCTTGACTGTTACGCGATCGGATTCCCAGCGCACGTTGCAGCCCATCTTCTCCAGGCAATCAACAAACTCAACATCGCCCTGCAGGCTGTTGCGAGAGAGTCCGGTCACTGTTACCTGTCCTCCTGTCACAGCTGCCGCTGCCCAGAAGTAACTGGCAGCCGAAGCATCTGGCTCGATCGAGTAATCCACAGATTGATACGCTGACTTGGCGGCTATTCGAATCTCCGAAAAATCGGGCGAAGCCTCAGCCAATACGCCAAACGACTTCATTACGGCCAAAGTCATCAAAACATAGGGCACTGAGACGAGCGCGCCCTCGACCCGCAGGGTGACGGCTGACTCTGCGCAAGGAGCCGCCATCAGCAGTCCGCTTAGGAACTGGCTGGAAATGTTGCCCGCGATGACCGCTTCGCCACCTGGCAGGCCATCGGCAACAATTGCCACCGGCGGACACTCTCCAGGCCCTTCGCACATGACCTGGCCGCCAAGTTGCCTCAGAGCAACAGCCAAATCTCCAATCGGGCGCTCTCGCATCCGCGAGATCCCATCGAGCCGAAAGTCTCCGTACCCCAATGTCACCAGCGCCGTCAAAAATCGAATGGTCGTACCACTATTATCAACAAAGATCTCTGCTTCGCGTGCTGAGGGTATGCCTCCACAGCCTTCGACTACTAACGTTTCGCCTCGATCGCTCGCATCGATGGCTATTCCAAGCTGCCGCAGCCCGGCAATCATCACTTGAGTATCCTTACTATCTAGTGCGCCGCGAAGCGTAGAAGTCCCCTTGGCCAAGGCAGCACAGATCAATGCTCGATTGGTGATACTCTTTGAGCCTGGAGGACGAATGGTAGCCGCTATCGGCTTGGCAACTGGCTGCATGACTATCGAATCGGACATCGCTTTGAGCAGGACAGAGCCTACTTCGAAATCTTCCAAAGATGATGATGGCTGCGAACAAAGAGGGCGTTGTCCGCAACTGCCGGCGAGGCAAGGATGTCTTCGCCAAATTCGCACTCCGAGACAATCTCTCCTCCGCTGGCAGCGTCGACCACAAAACTTTGCCCCGTCGCATTGATGCAATAGAGATAGTTGCCCACAGCGACCGGCGTGGCCCAAAAGCTTCCGCCCAATCGTTTTCGCCATAGTAGCTGCTTGGATTCGAGTGAACCGCAGGTTAACACCCCAGCACTGTTAATCACATAGACAAGACCGTCTACGACTACGGGACTAGGCGATCCTGACTTGAGCTTCGGCTCGCTCCAAATCGGGCCCGTCAACAAGCTGCTTTTCTTCGAAAGATCAAAAACTCGCAATCCACCTGCTGGCACGAACAGTTCGGTGTCAAACACAGAAGAAGAAATCGTGTCGCACTCCAGCGGCAGTTCCCACAATACTTCTCCACTGTCGGCCCGCAGGGCGCCGAGGCTCTCAGCCGAGTGCAGCAACACCGCCTCAACCTCTTCGCCCTCGATGGTCTGCGAGATTGCTACAGGCGTCGACCAATTGGACTTCTCTGGTCGCTTAGTGTCCCAGCGCGTCGAGCCATCGCTGGTGTCTAGTGCGGCGACAAACGAATTGCCTTGTGCCTCGCATTGCACAACAACTACGTCGTCAACAACTGCCGGTGAGCTGGAAAGCCCAATATCATTACCTGCTCCAGGGTAGTCGAGCGCCAGCCCACGCATCCAAAGCAAATTGCCCTCCAGATCCAGGGCCACAATGTCATTAGAAGAGAAATACGCGAAAACCCGTGTCCCATCGCTGGCCGGGGTCGGGGCGGCAACGGCCGACGTCTCATGACACAACGTCCGGCCGGTCGCCCAGAACTTACGATGCCATAGCTTTTCGCCTGACTGCGACTCGAATGCAAGAATGTGCAAATGGTTGCGATTGGGGCCACTGGAAGCCGTCAAGTACACTTTTCCATCTACAACAATGGGACTCGATACGCCCCGTCCAGGCAAGTCGACCTGCCAGGCAATGTTCTGGCCCACATCGACGGCCCATTCCAGCGGCAGGTCGACCGCCTCTCCGATGCTGCGCCCGCCGGGCCCCCGAAACATGGGCCAATCAGCAGCTTGGGTCGACCTCGTAATACACGAGGCACATAACACAGCCAAGACCACAAACGGCCTGCTTCGCATTTCGTTATACACTCCTTCAAACATATTCGACTCACGCATCTGATAATAACTCTCTGGAAATCAATCCGGGCCGCTCTGCTGCTGGACGCCACCGCCCAAATCATCGGTGACTCGTAGACGAACGTCCCATTGCCGTGCCCAACTATCGGTTTGCTCGTTCTGACATATCTTCAAAAGGATCGTGTTCTCGCCGCGACGGAACTTGGCCGTACCAATGTACTGATCAAATTCGCCGCCCATGTGATAGATATTCTTGGAAACCAACAACTCGCCGTTGACCCACAGCTTGGTTGCATTCACCGTACCATAACGGCACTGCAGTACCTGCTCGCGCAGGGAGTTGAACGTGGCTGCCAGGTAGGCCGTCGCTCCCTTTTCTTCGCCGAGCGTCTCATTGAGATCAATCAGGCCGATCTTATCGACATCGTTGGCGGCTTCCGTCTTCGCGTCGACCCAGCCGATCAATGCGTGCTTACCCTGGTATTGCTTCGAAAAGTCAACTGCTGTTTCCGGTGGATATACTTGCTCGAATCCTACTCCCCCCGTATTGTTAAACGGGCCAAT
>JAGQOW010000170.1 GCA_020427155.1 Planctomycetales bacterium
GTTTTCTCGGTGGAAAACAGCTCGAAAACGAACATAACAATGATTATCGGACGTTGCCGGTAGGTGCTTCTCAGCAGGATTAGCCAGCGCTGGCCTGCCCTCTGGACATGCGAAAACGAACAGATTCTCTGGCTTCGGCAGTCGGCCGCAACGTATTGAAAGCCGCACTCAGTCGGCGGCTGAGCCAGCCGGATCGGCGCCGACCGCGAGTTCCTGGAACGGGCCGATGGCGCGGAACTTTTCGTAACGCCGGCGGAGCAATTCGTCGCTGGGAAGTTTGACCAGTTCCCGAAGCGTCTTGATGAGATACATCTTCAAGCGACCGGCCATCTGGTGATGATCGCGATGGGCGCCTCCCAGTGGCTCTTCGATCACATCGTCGACGGCGCCCATTTCCTTCAAGTGCCGCGAAGTGATTCGCAGAGCCTGGGCCGCTTGTTCGGCATAGTCGTGACTCTTCCACAGAATTCCGGCACAACCCTCGGGGCTGATCACCGAGTAGTAGGCGTGCTCCAGCACGGCCACCCGATCGCCGACGCCGATTCCCAAGGCGCCGCCGGAGCCCCCTTCGCCGATCACAACACAAATAATCGGGGTTGCCATCCGCGACATGGCCATCATGCTTTCGGCGATGACCTGGGCCTGGCCACGCTCTTCGGCTCCGATGCCTGGGTAAGCTCCTGGCGTGTCGATGATGGCGATGATCGGCAGACCGTACTTCGCAGCCATCTGCATCTTGCGCATCGTTTTGCGATAGCCCTCGGGATGAGCGCATCCAAAGAAGCACTCATTGCGTTCCTTGAGAGTCTTTCCTTTCTGATGGCCGGCGACTAGCACCTTGAATTCATCCAACTTAGCAAAACCGGTGCGAAGCGCGCGATCGTCTCCGTAGAATCGATCGCCGTGGAGTTCGACGAACTCGTCGAACACCAGATCAAGATAGTCGGTAAACATAGGTCGATCGGGGTGCCTTGCCACTCGAACGGTTTCCCATGGATCGAGGTTATTGTAGATCGCCTTGGTGGTTTCTGTGAGTTGCTTGCGGAGCCCGCGAATACGGTCGTGAAGCTCAGGCGTCTTGCGATCGCTCGACTCGAGATCGTCGATCTGCTGGCTGAGCTCGAAGATGGGCTGTTCGAATGGCAGGCGGAATGTAGTACTGGACATGAGTGGTCGAAGGATGCCGTTAGGAGAATGACGAATGACGAACTGATGTTCTTGATGTGAAACAGTTTCAGAAGTCTTGAGCAGCACTTGCTAGCGTCGGCTCAAACGTGGACCAGCGATTTCTGGAGTTGCTTCTAGTTTTTTTTAGGATCGTTTTGTTGTGCCGCCTCTTCTTCAGGAGTGAGTGGAGGCTTGGGTTTAATATAAAAACACCGCCCTGCTTTGAGTTCACGATAGAACTCCATCAGCGACTCGGGGCGATCGGCAGGTTCTTTGGCCAGCATGCGATGCACAAGCTTGCCGAAGTCGGCTTGGACGTTAGGCTGCAATACGCTCAATTCCTGAGGTCGAGCTTTCAGGTGTTTGTTCAGCAATTCTGTCGAACTACTGGCGGTGAACGGAAGTTTTCCGGTCATCAGTTCGTATACCATGCAGCCGAAGCTATAAATGTCGGCCCGCGCGTCGACCTCTTTGCCTCGAATCTGTTCCGGAGACATGTAGCTATAGGTGCCCTGTACAGGCGCTTTGCCGCTGAGAAGTTTTGAAAGCCCCTTGGGAATTCTTCTGGCAATGGTGAAGTCAATTAGACGGACCTCATTCTCATCGCTAACCAGGAAATTATCAGGCTTGATATCGCGATGAGTCCAACCTGCCTTGTGCATTTCCTCAACGGCGAGGGCTGCCTCGGTAAGGATATCCTCCAATCGGTAGTGAAGGCGCTCGACGCCTTCGTTGATTTGCTGCTTCAGGTTGGGTGTCTTAAACAGCTCCATCGTGAGGTAGCTGCCATCTTTGCCAGTCCCAAAATCCAATGTTCGAATAATCGAGCGATGAACGAGGTTCTTACCGACCGTGTATTCGTGTTTCAGATCGTTCGTAGCTTGTCTCGTAAAATTCTTGCCTGGGGGCAACCACTTCATCGCGTAAGCAACATTCTCGCCAAGGGGACGAACTGCCCAGATTTCATAGGTTGCCCCGGCCCGTATAAGGTGAAACAGGCGATACGGACCGACGAAATCTTTTCCACCTGCTGCCATATTCTCCTGCCGATTCTCGTGCTATCAGTAGTATTGCGACAGTGGGTCAGTTTAGTCGCCCTCTTGCCCTGGGGAAAGAGAGAGCTGAAGCACGAATAAAAGGTACTGAGGTCAGGGGGTTGGAGTCAGTTGCGCGGGAAGTTGACTTTCAAGAGCGTCAATCCTTGAGGAGGGGCCGTTTGGCCGGCGGCGCGGCGGTCTGCGGCTGCAAGTACCTCAGCCAGCCATGACGCAGGCCTGCGACCCGAACCGATGGCAACCAGAGTGCCAGCAATGGTGCGCACCATATTGTAGAGAAACCCGTCTCCCTCGACTTCGATCCAGATCTCTGGGGAGTCATCGTCCTTGTCTCCGGTGCCATTTGCAGGTGGGTCTATGCCGCGAGTCACCTCGACGGCAAAGATTGTGCGGACGGTTGACTTGCGATCGGAACCAGCGGATTGAAAGCTGGCGAAGTCGTGCTTGCCGACGAGCGATTGCCCTGCCTCGTGCATTGCGACGACGTCGAGCGGTTGAGGCAAGTACCAGACAAAATGGCGCGTGAACAGCGGCCGGCGACGATCGTTATGGATTCGATAGCGGTAGCGTTTCCCGATCGCGTCGCGGGTCGCGTGGAAGCCGTCGGCAGCGAGCTCAACCGAAAGGACGACGACATCGGACGGAAGCTTGGCGTTGAGCGCGCGAAATAGCTGCTCAGGCTCCAAATGAGTTTCTGAACGTACGCCAACGACTTGTCCCGCGGCGTGCACACCGGCGTCGGTGCGACTGGTAGCGGTAATGTCCGGCTGTTCGCCAGTGATCGCCTGCCATGCAGTACCGACGACCCCCTGAACCGTGCGCCGTCCCGGTTGGGATTGCCAGCCGCAAAAAGCAGTGCCGTCGTAAGCAGTCGTGAGCTTGAAGGTGGGCATGGGACGATCTCGGATTGGAGAATTCGTACTGCCAATCTGCACCTAACGCCAGCACAAATCCACAATTCGAAATCCCCACTCCGATTCCGCAGACGTTAAACCGCAGCGGCTGACTGGACAAGCAGCTCGGCGATTTGGACGGCGTTGGTCGCAGCTCCCTTGCGAAGGTTGTCGCTGACACACCAGAACGCCAGACCATTCTCGCAAGACAAATCCTCGCGGATTCGGCCGATGAATACGGCATCGTCACCCGAACAGTCCGCAGGCATCGGGTAGACCCCCTCCTGCAGATTGTCGACCACGGTAATGCCGGGAGTCGCGGCAAAAAGCTGCTTGGCTTCTTCAACACTGATCTTCTTTTCGGTCTCGACCAAAATGCTCTCGCTATGGCAATTCTCGACTGGAACTCGAATGCAGGTGGGGCATACTTTGATCGAGTCATCACCAAAGATCTTTTGGGTCTCGTAGACCATCTTCATTTCTTCGCTGGTGTATCCGTCTTGTTTGTGCGAACCAATCTGCGGGATCAAGTTGAAAGCGATCGGATGCGCAAATGCTTGGTACTTATAGTCGTCGCCGTCGAGGAACGCCTTGCTGCCATTGATGAGATCCCCCTGCCCTTGCACCCCTGCCCCGCTGGTTGCCTGGTAGGTGCTGACGATCACACGACGGATCGTACCAGCATCGTGCAGCGGTTTCATGGCCAGGACCATTTGGGTGGTCGAGCAGTTGGGGCTTGAAATAATCCCCTGATGATTGAGGGCTGCCTCGGGATTGATCTCTGGCACCACCAGCGGCACCTTCGGATCCATTCGCCAGTAGCCGCTTTCGTCGACAACGACACAATTGCGCTCAGTGGCCCAGGGGCAAAACTCAGCCGCCACGTCGTCGGGAGTGCTGCCGATGGCGAGATCGATGTCCTCGAACGCTTCGGGACACAGCAATTGCACTTCGTGCTCTTCGCCCTTGAACGTGATTGTCGAACCGGCAGATCGCTTGGAAGCGAGAAAGGTGATCTTCTCGTAAGGGAAATCGCGCTCCTCCAAGAGCTGACGAATTAATCGTCCTACGGCGCCAGTGGCGCCCACGATGGCAATCGACTTATACACGGCTTAGGACTCCGGAGGGATAGGCCAGGAATAAGGGCAGAATATCGAGTGAAAAGCGAGCCGAGAAGTCCCCGCGCACAGCTTTCGCCAAAAGACAGCCCGCCATTCTAATTGGTTCGCGGTCAAGCGACAACTTGGCGAACGCGACTTCAGGCGAATGCCTCTCGAAGCTGGTCAACGTATTTGGGGCACTCGATGCGAGGATCGCCTTTCTCCTCGTATTCTAAGACGATAAAGCCTCGGTACCCCGCCCCGACGAGAATCTTGGACAAACGTTTGAAGTCGGCTGGCTCTTTCCGGCCGTTCGAGGGCGAGACGACCACTTTGACTTGGACGTTAACCGCATAGGGGGCCACTCGCGCCAGGTCTTCGTAGACCGTTTCGGAGTGAAAATTGCCCGTGTCGAGATTGACCCCAAACCAGGGACTGTCGACCGCCTGGACCAAAGCGAGGATTCCCTCGGCAGTGGCGGTAGGACCGCCGTGGTTTTCCAATGCAAGATAGATGCCGTGCTGACCGGCGTAGTCGCAGCATTGCTGCATGCCGTCAACCATGAGTTGGTGCGACTCGCTGTCGGTTGTGTCTTTGTGCTTGTGGCCGGCGAAAATCCGAATGACAGGGGCGCCGAGGAGCTGGGCGTAGTCGATCCAGCGACAGACGTCGGCAATCTGTTTCTCGCGTTCCGCCCCTTTGGGGTAGCCGAAATCGTTGCCCACGGCGGTACCCGAGATAGTCAACCCGGCGCGAAAACACTCGTCTTTGAGCTGTCGAAGGTAGGCTTCCGTAGGCGGGTCGGGAAAGTAGTACGAAGTAAGTTCGGCGCCTTCAAGTTGCATTTGGGCGCAATCGGCTATGAAATCCGAGAGCGAGAGCTTGCCACTCTTGAGCAAGTCTCTGTAGCTGTAGGCGGCCAAACTGAATTTGAATTTTGGAGTGCCGTTGCGGACGATTGGCTCAATGGCGGCTACCGTAAGCGGGGTGGCAGCTACGGCAGCGCAGCCTTGCAGGAATTTGCGGCGAGTTGCTAGCGACATGGTTGACTCTCTTTTCTAATTCTTACCCCGTAAGTTTCAAGGCGATGCGGTCTGCGAGCGGGTCGACCCAGCGACGGACAGTAGCCGGCTGCAGGAAGGAGAGATTTGCAAATAGCATAGCAAGGCCAAAAGTGATCATGCCCATGAACATCGCAATGCCAAGGTGGACGACTACCGCGATCCAGAGCACGATTGGTCTTAAGTGTCGATTCCAGACGAGGCAACAGTAGAAGAGTTCCCAGAAAACCGTGATGTGGGTGGCGAGCCCGACGAGCACCGGCCACGAAGCCAACCAGGTAGCGCTGAGCGATTGGTATTCGTAGTTGGCTACCGCCCACCATACCGCCGAGCCGGCTTGCCAGTTCTCGCCCAAGAGTTTGGCCAAGCCAGAAAAAAGATAGATAATACAAAGGTGCAACTGAATCAGTCGGATGGCAAGATTGGCAGAAGTACTGGGCGCGACCGGGCTGGTATCGCCGCGCCGCAGCCGCCAGATCCGGTCGAGTGAGTACCGGGCGCCACATGGGCCGAGCATCAGGTAGAGAGCGAACATGCAATTGATTTTATCGAGTCCAAAATAAGCACCTGGACTGACTCGGTGGGCATAAGAAACGGCCAGCAGAAACCCGAATATCGCAGAAGTGCGGCTGAAGAGGCCCAGCATCAAGAACAAAAACACCAGTACCGAAAAAATGTGAACACACCAGAGCTGCCAGGGCTCCTCGATGTAAAAGAAAATGCTCCACACCGACCATTGATGGCCTTGGATACCGCGAATGAAGTCGACCGGCAGCCAACCCTTTTGCCCGATAAACGCCTGTAAATCGAGCGACCAGACGAGATGCGTGTAAAACAGCATCGCGCCGGCAAGCACCCGCAAGAAGCATAGCGTGGCGGGATCGGTGGGTGAGAACCAGAACAGATTCCAGGCCTGCCAGGCTTCAGCAAGGTAACTGCGAATGTCAGCGACGATTCTCTTCATCGGCCCGCTCCTGGAATTGCCACAGGCAATTCGCCAACGGAGGGATTGGCAGTGGAGCCTGCCGTTTCGCGGATCTCGGCGAGCACGACATACGTCGATTCGGCATCCAGCGGAGTCTCGTCGATCACTTGCTGGGGTGACAAAAGCCTGTGGAGAACCCACTCGACACGCGAGGACTGGCCACCGTGACGCTCCATTAAGTGTCGGGCATAGAGGCGTCCCGACTCTTCTCCCATGTCGCCGGTCTGAGCGGCGAGCATCATGTGTCGATGGTAGAACAGCCGAGGCCACTGATCGTCGAGATCGGGGAACTGCCCGGCAGCGATCTCGGCCCCTCCTGAATCGTAAACATGGTAGCGAATGAGATTGCTTCCCGCAGGATCGGGAGCAAAAAACTGATAACCGTGGTTGAGGTAGGCCAGATTGAGGTAGTGGCGGAAGAATTCTCTGAGTTTTCGAGGCACGACGGGTTGTTGCCACACGGTGCTATCTCGGGGCGGCAACGGCAGGGGCTTTCCCTGGGCGTCAGCTGGGGGCACATAGCCCGGCGGCAGAGCAGGATCCGTCGAAAGGTCCCAGGGAGCCACGAAGACAGCTGTCAGGTGCAATATTAACAGCAGGCTGATGAGCCAACGCCAGACAGGGTGCCATGGTACTCCCGACGAGGAACGCGAGCTCTTCTTTTTGGGCTCAGCAGGGTCTGAATCGGCTTGCCCCTGCCTGGATTGGTTGTTCTTTGCCATCGAAACTCTGCCGGCGAGGAAATGGATGACCTGCGTCGCTGGGTTGCAAGCGAGCTGCCGAGGTTGGCAGACGCGGCATGCCAACCAAGCTGCTAACTTACGATTGATGGCAGTTTTTTGCAGCCCCAAGACAATCAAATCAAACAAAACAAGCCAAAGAAAAACCCTCGCACCGATCTTACACCGATGCGAGGGTAAATACTTCGCAGTTTGTCGCTGCGCTGATCAGTCGACCAACTGGGCAAGGGTCACGTTGTCCTTGCCGTCAAACTCAAATGCTAGCTCGTACGACTCGCCGCCCTTGACGGTCAAAGTACGCTCTTGAACCAGCTTTTCGCCGTCTCGATCAAGCTCGACGCGGACGGTGTAACCTGTCCAGGTCTCACCCGCCGCGAGCCGCTGGGTAATATAGCTACGCGTGGTACCCGTTTGATTGGTCGCCGAGCCAGAAAGAAAGACCTGGGCCTCGGCGGGCACCTCCAGCTTCAGTTCGGTCTGAACTGGCATTTCTGCAGCCGCCAATTCCGTCTGCTCGCCGCTGCCGAAGCTCACTTCGAAGCTATCGCCAGACTGCAATTGGAGTACCTTATTCTCAACGACCTGCTCGCCGTCCTTCTCGAACTCGACCCGAAGCTTGTAAGCGTAAGTCTTTCCTTGCTCAAGACCTCGAGATACATAGTTTCGCGTGTTGCCGGTGCTGGTGGTCAAACGGTCGTTGACATAGACCTTGGCATCGGCTGGCAAGCTGACGGCGATCGAAGCGCTGCCAGCGGCCACTTCCGTAGGCTCGCTGTAGCTCACCGAGCCTGCGCTGCCGTAGCTTCCCGTACTTCCGTAGCTACCTGTGCTGCCATAACTCCCATAGCTTCCGTAGCTCCCAGAGCTTCCATAGCTGCCGTAGCTTCCCGACGAGCCATACGAACCATATGATCCGTGGCTCGAACGAGCGGCGATACGTGCAGCTCGGTTAGCCCGCATACGTGCTATCAGGCCACCGCCGTGGCTGCCGTAACTCCCTCCAGAACTTCCGTAGCTGCCGCCGGAGCTCCCGTAGCTACCGCCAGAACTTCCATAGGAACCATAGCTTCCCGAGGAGCCCCAGCTACCGTGAGACCAA
>JAGQOW010000171.1 GCA_020427155.1 Planctomycetales bacterium
AGCCGGGGCACTGGGGATGCGTACTATTGCCGGAGCCGTGTTGGCGGGCGGCTTGATGGAGGCGATGGTGGGCTTCACGAAATTGATGGGACTGATCCGACGCGTATTATCACCTGTCGTCGTCGGCCCGGTGATCATGCTCATCGGGTTGGCTCTCTATCAATTCGGGGCGCCGTTTGCCGCGGGCAACTGGTATGCCTCGGGCGCGACAATTCTGCTGGTCGTCCTGTTCGCGCTGGTGTTTGCGCGCCGCGCGAGACTCTTGCAGCTGTTTCCCATGCTGTCGGCTATTGTGCTCGTGGTAAGCAGCTGTTGGCTGCTTGGAAAGCAAGGATTGATCTCGGCCGACAACGCGGCCAACGTTGACTTATCTGCATTCGACAGCGCAGAGTGGCTGCGCACGACCAACGTCTTCTTTCCATGGGGATTTCCGGAATGGTCGCTCAGTGCGCTGGTGGCCGTGCTGGCGGGATATCTGGCTTCGATGATCGAGTCGTTCGGCGACTACCACGCCTGCAAGCACATGGCCGGCGGGGGCGAGCCGACCGAGGACGAAATATCCCGCGGGATCGGCTTCGAAGGGGTAGGCTGTGCGCTGACAGGCGTCTTCGGCGGATTCAGTAGCACCAGCTACTCAGAAAACATCGGACTGGTGGGGCTCACGAAAGTGGGTAGCCGGTACGTGGTCCAATTGGCGGGTTTGCTGTTGATACTTTTGGGGCTGTTTGGCAAGTTTGGGGCACTGGCCGCGGCGATTCCCAAGCCGGTGGTTGGCGGATTGTACTGTACGATGTTTGGGCTGATTTCCGCGGTCGGCGTTAGGCAATTCGCCAAGGCCGATCTCAACTCGAATCGCAATCTGTTCATCGGCGGATTCGCTCTGTATATGGGCTTGAGCGTGCCGTTTTACTTTGGCGCAGGCGGCACGGGCCAGGCCGATGTGGCATGGATGCCCGAGGCGCTGCGCGGCGTCGTCGTGGCGTTAGGATCGACCGGCATGGCGGTTGCCGCGGTGTTGGGTATCTTGTTAGATAACCTTGTACCGGGAACGCGATGGGAACGAGGCTTGGACAGGGACTAAATCGCGATGCAGCTGCCAATCATCAATCATAAGCCGACGCCCTACGAAGGGCTTTCGCGCGACGAGGTTTTAGCGCTCCGGCATCAGTACCTTTCGCCCGGGGTCTTTACTTACTACCGTGAGCCGTTAATGGTGGTCGAAGGCCACATGCAGTACGTCTGGGACGAGCAGGGGAAGCAGTATCTCGACGCATTTGCAGGGATTGTCACAATCAGCGTGGGGCACTGCCACCCGAAGGTTATCGAAAAGGTGCGCCAGCAGGCGGGCAAATTGCAGCACACGACGACGATTTATCTGCATCCGACGATTGTGCAGTTTGCCGAAAAACTTGCCAGCAAGATGCCTCAGGGCCTGTCGCGCAGCTACTTCACCAACAGCGGAAGCGAGGCGAACGAGATAGCCGTGCTTTCTGCCAGAGAGTTCACGGGCCACCAGGACGTGATCGCCCTGCGCAACGGTTACCATGGCGGCACGTCGACCGGAATGGGGCTCACGGCACATGGCACTTGGAAGTTTCCTTCGAACATCGCGGCCAACGTTAAGTTTACCAACTCGGGCTACTGCTACCGTTGTCCCTACGGCTTGGAATACCCCTGCTGCGAATTGAAGTGTGCCTATGATGTCAAGAATGTGATCGAATTTGAAACTCCAGGAGCGATTGCTTGCTTCATTGGCGAACCAATCCAGGGCGTCGGAGGAGCCGTCGTCCCGCCCAAAGAGTTCTTTAGCGTGGTTTACGACATCGTCCGGCAGCACGGCGGCATTTGCATTGCCGACGAGGTGCAGGGCGGGTTTGGCCGCACTGGCGAGTACTACTGGTCACACCAACATTGGGGAGTCGTGCCCGATGCGGTGACCATGGCCAAGGGCATAGGCAACGGAGCCCCGCTGGGAGGGATGACCACGACCGAGCCGATCTCGGGAGTAATGACCAACCGAATTCACTTCAACACATTTGGCGGCAATCCGATCAGCATGACGCAGGGGCTGGCGACGATGGAAGTGATCGACGAAGAAGACATCCAGCAAAATGCCTTGCGCGTGGGAGCCCATCTGAAAGATCGTTTGCTGGCATTGCAGGAAAAACACGAATTGATTGGTGAAGTTCGTGGACTGGGGCTGATGCTCGGCGTCGAATTGGTCGCCGACCGAGAGAGCAAACAGCCTGCCTCGGAGCAGGCTGCCGACGCCTTGGAACGCTGCAAATTGCGAGGGCTCCTTATCGGCAAAGGAGGGCTGAAAGGGAATACCCTCCGCATCAAACCGCCGCTGTGCATCACCAAAGACGACGCAGATTTTCTGGCAGATTGTTTGGACGAAGTGCTGGGCGAAATTCAAAGTCTTCGAGCAGAATGATCTCATGGCGACTCTCGAAACCACGGTCGACGGCCTGCGGCTACCCAATCCTTTTGTGATTGCCTCGGGCCCTCCCGGCACCAACGGCAACGTGATTGGTAAGGCCTTTGACGAAGGTTGGGGCGCCGTGATCTGCAAGACGATCAGCCTCGATGCCGAGAAGGTGGTCAATGTGCAGCCTCGCTATGCACGGCTGCGGGCGCGCCAATCCAAGGAGGTTATCGGCTGGGAAAACATCGAGTTGATCAGCGATCGCAGCTTTGTTGTTTGGGCCGAAGAACTCAAGGCCGTGAAAGACAAGTATCCCGATCAGATTCTCATCGCCTCGATCATGGAAGAATATCGACGGGATGCCTGGGTCGAAATCGTCGAGCGTTGCCAGGAGCTAGGAGTCGACGCTTTCGAATTGAACTTCTCTTGTCCCCATGGATTGCCTGAACGGAAGATGGGCTCGGCCATGGGCGAGAATCCTGAGATTCTCGAAGAGGTTGCCGGTTGGGTCAACGAGGTTGCAACGATTCCCGTTTGGGCGAAGATGACGCCTAATGTGACGCACATCGAAGAACCAACCCGTGCTGCTCTGCGGGCTGGCTGCGAGGGGGTGAGCGCGATCAACACGATTCGTTGCGTTATGGGAGTCGATCTCGACACACTTCGGCCAGAGCCGACTGTCGAGGGCGCTACCACTGTGGGAGGGTACTCGAGCCGCGCCATACTGCCAATTGCTTTGCGGATGGTCATGGAAATCGCCTGCGTGATTCGCGACGAGTTCCCAAGTTGCTCGCTGAGCGGTATCGGCGGCGTGGAGACGGGCGATGATGCGGCACAGTTCATTCTGCTGGGTGCCGATACGGTGCAGGTTTGCACGGGCGTCATGAAGCATGGTTATGGCATCGTACGGCCGATGCAAGAAAAGTTGCTAGCGTTTATGGAGAGGCAAGGTTTCAATTCCATTGCAGACTTCCGGGGCAAGAGCCTGCAGTATTTCACCACGCACTACGACCTGGTGCAACGACAGCAGGCAGCCCGCAAGGCTGCGAAGCGTGACAGGCGGATGATCGACGCCGACGACCAGTGGAGCGGCGACAGGTTTGTTCAGCAAAGCGATGATTTGGCCAGGGGATAAATGGACTTCACTTCAATCTCCGATCTCTCGTTGGCTGAATGTCTTGAGTTGGTCGAAACACGATTTGACGCCCAGTCGATTGCAACTCGGCGGATAGACCAGGAGGGGGTGCTGGAGTACTTCCGTCAAAGCGATCGCGGTTATCGACTCTTTCATTCTAAAGATGGCGCCATGCATGTCGCCCTCAACTGTAACGAACACTTCTCCACAGAAGGTTACTTGGGGCAGGTAGAACTGCTCGAGAAGCAATTGGTCTCGTGTCGGGCAGAAAAAGTGCTGGAAGTAGGATGTGGCACCGGATTCAACACACGTCATCTTGCCGCACGATTGTCTGGAACCAACTTCATCGGTCTCGACCTGTCTTCGAGCCATGTCGATACGGCGCGCAGCGAAGCATACGAGTATGGGAATGTGGAGTTTGAGACCGGGGATTTCCAACAGCTTCGTTTCGAGGAGTATACGTTCGATGCAGTAGTGGCGGTCGAGTGTCTATGTCAAACTCACGACATGCGCCGAACGCTCCAAGAAGCGTTTCGAGTGTTACGGCCTGGCGGACAATTGCTGGTAATCGACGTCTTTCGTCAGGCCCCGCTCGAGTCGTACCACGAAGAAGTGCAGCTGGCTGCGCGCTTAGTCGAAAAAGCGATGGCAGTTGATGAGTTTGCGGTTCTCGATCAGTGGTGCGAACAAGCTCGAGATATCGGTTTTGTCGTGCGGCAACAAACGGATTTATCTCAGGAAATCAGTCATAACGTCGCTCGCTTTCACAAACTAGCGCGCCGGTTCTTCAGAATACCCCAGACGGCGCGCATCCTGCTCAAAGCGTTTCCTCCTCGACTGCTGGAAAACGCGATTTCCGGGTTGCTGATGCCCTTTACCGTCGGCTGTGGAGTGCAATCTTATTGCTTTTGCGTGTTAGAGCGACCGGAAGTGGAACGACTCTAGCACTAGACGAGTAGGGCAGATCAAAAGTGTGTTGGCTCGCGGGTGAGCAACTTCCCGCGTCCCAGCTCTCCAACGAACTTGCCATCGCGAGCCTGCACCGCGCCTCGAACAATTACGGTGCTGGGACGGCCCTCGATTTCCCAGCCTTCGAACGCACTATAATCGACGTTCATCAACTGAGTCGCCGCCGCGATTTTGCCGCGAAAGCCAGGATCGTAAATCACCAGGTCAGCGTCACTGCCAGCCTGGACAGTTCCTTTACGCGGGTAGAGCCCAAAGATCTTGGCGGCCTGAGTGCTGGCAGCATCGACAAAGGTGTTCAAGTCGAGTCGTCCTCGGCATACACCGTGGGTGTAGAGCAGATTGATGCGATCTGCGACCGAGGGAATGCCGTTGGGGATCTTCGAGAAGTCATCGAGGCCCATGTCTTTTTGGCCGGCGAAATCGAAAGGGGCATGGTCGGTGGCAATCGTGCTGACGAGCCGCGAACGCAGCGCAGCCCAAAGGTAAGGCTGCTCGCTCCGATCACGCAGAGGAGGCGACATGACGTATTTGGCGCCTTCGAAATTGGATCGTTCGGCATAGGATTTGTCGAGAGTAAGATACGGAATTACCGTCTCGACCCAAGCGCGCACGCCTCGCAAGCGGGCTGCCTGGACATTCTCCAACGCTTCTCGACAAGAAGTATGCACACAATAGACGTGAGCCCCCGTCAGCTCGGCAAACGTCATCAGGTGGTGTACTCCTTCGGCTTCGACCTGCGTGGGGCGCGAGGGTTCGTGCCACTCTGGGCCCGTCTTGCCTGCGGCCAGTAGTTGTTGCTGCAATGCAGCAACGAGTGTTTCGTTCTCGCAATGGGCAGTGACAATGACTCCCAGCTCTTTAGCTAGCGAAAGGGTAGCAAAGAGTTCTTCGTCGGTTACGCCAAAGGCCCCCTTGTATGCCAGAAAGACTTTGAACGACGCGATTCCACGATTGACTATTTCTCGCAGCTGCGATGCCGTCGAACTATCAAACCGAGAAACTCCCATGTGGAAGGAATAGTCGCAAGCAGAATTGGCTGCTTTGGCAAGCCAAAGCTCGAATGATTCGAGCGGCTGATCCTCTCGGTTGGGGCAGCACATTTCGATGAGTGTCGTCGTGCCTCCTACTATTGCTGCGCGGCTGGCACTTTCGTAACTGTCTTTCGCATGCGTGCCCATGAAGGGCAAATGAATGTGGACATGAGGGTCGATAAACCCAGGAAAGACGTACTTGCCAGCGGCATCGATCACTTCCGAACCGGGCGGGGCTGCTATCGACGGTCCGACGTGGCTGATAACTTCACCCTCGCAGAGTATATCACCTACAAAGTCGCTGTCGGCGGTAATCACACGGCCGTTTTGGATGAGCAATGTCATGCGATGGTATCAAACGAAATGGGCATGAAGTCGATTTACTATGGCGCGTCCAAGAAGAAACGCCCCGCGAGAGCCGATTGTCCCGGTTGCTGCTATCTGGTCAAGCCAATTGTATCGAAAATGCGCTCTATGCTAGATAGGAGTTGCGAGTCGGGTACATCCTTCTCGTCGGGGCTATTACGCAGGGAATAGTGCAAGCTACTCTTGCAAAGAACGTAACCGGCAGAGAGTTGAGACTCATGTCGAACAGAACGATCAACGAAGTCGTGGTCACATCAGGGGCCACTTTGCTGTGAGATGAGACCCCTATGCGAATCAAAAGCCGGTTTTTTCTGGTAGCGATGCTCGTTGCCAGCCAGGCGGCGTGCCTCGGTTTTGGGGTCGTCTGGGCCACGGGATGGCTATGGCACGAATTTGAGCTGGTGGTTCATAGCAATGTCGTTGCTCAGGGAAAAGCAATTGCCCATGAACTGGCCGCGAAGACAGCCAGTCTCGACCTGAAGACCGTCGAACCAGGCACATTAGACTGGGAAAAGGCGCAGAGTCTGTGCGAGCAAACTTTGATTCCTCATGAGGGTTTTGCTTGCCTGATGCGCTACGACAATGGCGCCATGCTGTGCCATCCAGATTTGCCAACCGACCCAGGACTGTTGAGGCTCTTTCCCGGCCGTTGCCTCCTGTTGCGCAATGACACCTCGGTTTCAATAACTTCCGCGATTCAGGATGTCGCCAAAGTGAACCGAAGTGTTGTGCAAGGCAAAGTCGAACTCGACGGAGAGTTGCATGTCATGACAGCGTACGGGCTTCCTGAGCTCAACGCCGTGCTGGCAGTTTACCAGTCAGATTATTCGATCGAACTCTTCATTGCCTCGGTGATTCGACCGGTGATGCAAGTAGGTTATGTGTTGACAGCCTTTATTGTGGGAGCAACTGCGCTGATCACCATATTCTTGACCGATCGATACGAAACGGGGCTTGCCGAAGCAAATGCCCGGCTGGAGAACGAGGTCCAAAAGCGAACCTGTTCGCTGCTGCGAACTCGCAACGCGGTTATCTTCGGCTTGGCGAAACTGGCTGAGTCTCGCGATCGTGATACTGGCGGGCATTTGGAGCGTATCCGATCTTATGTGACGATTCTGGCGACCCAACTTGCAAAGACTAACCAGGAGATCGACCAGCATTATGTTGCCGATCTTGCAGTCGCCTCGTCGCTTCACGATATCGGCAAAGTTGGCATTCCCGATGCCGTGCTGCTCAAGCGCGGCAAGTTGACGCCGACCGAGCGAAAGGCCATGGAATTGCATACAGTTCTCGGCAGCGAGTGTCTGAGTGCCATTAGCAGACAACTTGGAGAAGATGATTTTCTCGAACTCGCGCAAAAGATCGCGATCGCCCACCATGAACACTGGGATGGTAGCGGATACCCCAACGGCACCCAAGGCAAGGACATTCCGCTGGCAGCACGAATCGTCGCACTTGCCGATGTGTACGACGCACTGACCACCGAGCGGCCTTATAAGGATCGGATTTCACATGCGGAAGTCCGCGAGTGGATTGCCACACGCTATGCCGAGCAGTTTGATCCGAGCGTCGTCGAAGCATTCATCGCTCGCGAAAAAGACTTCGCCCGTGTCAGCGAGAGCTACTTGAAAAAGGCTCAGGAGGAGCGGTCGGCAACTAACGAGCAGGACACTGAGATCGAACCAGCCGCACTGCATAGCCAAGCATAGTCCACTGGGAGGTGCCAGGGGCTGGGGCTACCTGCAATTGCAGGCTAAGATGGGATTCGAATCGCTTGCTTTCTCTTCCCCCTAGATTCGTCGGTTAACGAACCGGTTTACGATCATGGCAACTTCGAAGCCCTCGAAGCTGCGTCAGCAGTTAGCCCACGAGGCGGCACGTTTCCTGCGCGAACGTCCTGGCCTGCGACACTCCGACGCCAAACGACTTGCCGCCGAGCGACTTTCGGTAAGCGAAGTGCTGCCACGCGACGTTCCTTCCGATGCGGAAGTAGTCTACCAGTTGCAGGAACTCGAGAGTGCTGCGAAAGGCCCCGACTGGAAGAGGCGTTTTGTGCGATACGCAGAGTTGCTCCGTCCGCTG
>JAGQOW010000172.1 GCA_020427155.1 Planctomycetales bacterium
GATATTCCGTCTCGTCACCTCCGCATCGATCACCATCGCCGGGGTAGATATCAACTCTCTTGTTGTGCCCATCGTTGCAGGTCAATCTCCCCTTGGAGCCTTTTTGAAATTCCCCTCCAGAATAGTGCTTGGCATCAGAATAGCAATTGGTAAGGTGAGATCGTCTGCGAGGAAGCCGGCCCCCTTCGTCCGCGGCAGTTCGCGGCCTTCAACTCCCGCCATTCAGTGAAGAGCCCCTCCATGAAATGCTTCTTGCTTCTGTTTGCCATTCTCTGCCTCGAGAATTCTGTTTTAGCGGCCGACCCCATCACCGAGCCAGTACTGCTTGAGTCACGACGCATCTGGGACGAAGCGCCTCACAATGCTTTCACCGATCTCATTCGCTTCCAGGATCGCTGGGTTTGCGTTTTTCGTGAAGGCCAAGGTCACGTGTCTCCCGATGGAGCATTACGCGTCATCACTTCTGAAAACGCCCAGCAGTGGCAGTCGGCCGCACTGATTTCTTCCGCCGACTCCGACTTGCGCGATGCCAAGATCAGCATCACTCCTACAGGCAAGCTCATGTTGGCCGGCGCCGAGGCAATTCCTCATCCCGACACCGGCAAAACCTATAAGCACCAATCGCTTGTCTGGTTTTCAGCCGACGGAACCAACTGGAGCGATAAGCATGCTGTGGCTGAGCCGAACTTCTGGCTCTGGCGAATCACCTGGCACAAAGACAAAGCCTATGGATTTGGTTACGGCACCGACGATAACGAGCGCATGGTCCGGCTCTATTCAAGCGACCATGGGACCCAGTTCCAGACGCTTGTCGAAAACGCTGCTCCAGACGCCGGCTACCCGAACGAAACGGCGATGGTTTTTTCGCCCGACGACACTTGCTATTGCTTGTTGCGGCGTGATGGCCAACAAAGCAGCGGTCTCTTAGGTACTTCTCAGCCGCCCTACAGCCAGTGGAGTTGGAATGACCTCGGGGTGAAGATCGGCGGCCCCAGCATGATCCGCCTGCCCGACGGTCGCTTCATCGCTACGGTCCGTCTCTACGATGAGAAAGTCCGCACATCGCTCTGCTGGGTCGACGTCCAGGAGGGCACTCTCACGGAAGCCCTTGCGCTCCCCTCGGGCGGCGATACCAGCTACGCCGGCATGGTCTGGCACGACGACTTGCTCTGGGTCAGTTACTACTCCTCTCATGAGGAAAAGACGTGTATCTATCTGGCAAAGGTCCGCTTCGAATCCAAGTAAAGTGAAGCGCCATCTGGCTTTGCTTCGCGACCCCCGGGAAATGCCACCTCGCAGGAGGACATTTCCCAGCGTGTCCATGCCACTGCCTGACGACAATTCTAGTAACAGTGAAGATCCGCCGGAAGGAAACGATCGTTTACCTTCCCGATCCCTTCTATTGAGTACTTTTTGTCACTTCGCGGCGCCTTTGTCGGCCTATCCGCTTCGCTCGATTCCAAGTGGAAGACCTCCCATCTTTATGATTCAACAAACTAGCCGTCAAATCGGGGTGCCGCAGCACGTCGATGCCGTACTTCTAGTTGACCTAATGCGGATTTCCGCTAAGTTGGACGTTCCGGTGGAGTTCGAAACGCAAGCATTTTGCATCTTCTCCGCTTTGTTTGGTCCCCCTTCCCGCTGGGAGGGGACGCCAGTGTAGGGGCCGATTCAAAAGTGGCCCAAAGTTTAAGTTCTAGTTTTGGAGATTGGCAAAATGCCAGAAGGTACCATCAAGAAGCTGACGGACAAAGGTTTTGGTTTTATCGAGGGGGATCGAGGAGATATCTTCTTCCACCACTCGGCTCTGGAAGGCGTCGAGTACGACAGCCTTCAAGAGGGTCAGCGCGTCGAGTATCAGGAAGGCCGAGGTCCCAAGGGGCCCTGTGCCGAGAATGTCAAGGTTGTCGGCTAAGGAATCAATTGCCTGACACGCGATGCGTGAATCATGGCATTTTTTCAAGACAACAAGTGATCAGTTGCGTTGGATCGTCCAGCCTAGCTACACAAAAAACGAGCCGCACCATGCTTTCCATGGTGCGGCTCTTCTATTGGTTGACATTACGGGGCAGTTTGGGTGAAACCGCTCAGATGAAACGCCAGTTGATCTCTTCGCCTAGTACCTCGGCCAGTGCGGCTTCCGTTACCCGCTCGTCTTCCTGAATCCGCTCCAACTCTTCGACCAGCGGCCGTTGGCGGCGAGTGAACAAACGATCCAGGACACGGACATTCACCTTGCCCCCTCGGTCGACGACTTCGGCTGCACGGTCAAGCCTGGTTTCTTTCGACAAAGTTTCCAGTCGGGGCTGCAGCGATCGGCCCTGCAACTTCGACGAGCCCACTTCGTCGGCACTTCGTTGGGTCCGAGCGAAAGCAATCAGGGCATCTTGCTGCCCAAGTTGCTGGCTCTTCTCGCCAGCGAGCGTGGCCGTCGTGGCCGATACGATAATCGGCTCAGCCACAACCGGCGTCGATGCCGAAGTCGCCCGGGCAGCCGCTATCGGGGCGCCTCCCGCGGGGGCAAGCGGTACATATGCTCCCGGAGAACTCACGGGCACCAACGTCGGCGTTGACTGCGGAGCCGAACTCGACCCGCCGCTCTCTCCCGCAGAAGCCGCGAGCGGGGCGCCGCCTGAATTCTCGCCAAAGTTGTTTGCCCAGTTATTCAGATCGGTCGTGTTCACCTGGTTGTTGCTATCGCCGTCGCCGTCGCCAAGCTCTACCGCAGCCGATACGCTACCGAATCCAGCCTGCCACGAAAGGAAGTCGAACCCGTCCGTATCTCCATCCTCGTCAAAATCGCCCGTCGTGGCGGCGCTGGCGGTCACCGTGCCGCCGCCGAACTCAGCGCTCCAGTCGTCCAAATCCGCCGAGCTGACGACATCATCGCTATTCGAGTCGCCGTCCGACGCCGCCACCAAGGCGCCGCTCATTCCGTAGCCGCGTTGCCACGACAAGAAGTCAAACCCGTCGACATCGCCGTCTTCGTCGAAGTCTGGGCCGTGGAGCACCAGAATCGCCGGCGCGGCTTTCTTCAGTTTGTAGTCTTCTACTTCGCCGATCAAAGCCGCCCCGGTCACCGCGTTGATGCCGTATTCCCCATAGCGGAAGCGGGCAAAGACGTCGCCGGCGGTCAGGGTCGCAGGAATCTCGAAGTAAAGATCGTTGTCGCCCGGCAGCAGCAAGGCATTCGTGAGGATCCGTTCCCCGGCATCATCGAAATCGAAGTCGCCGTTGAAATCGACCCAACCTTGCAGGTAGCCGCCATAACGGCTTGCCGTGGCAACCAGATGGCCCGTCGAAGCGGCTACCAGGTCGTCGACCACGATTCCCTCTTCATCGCTGCCGATACTATCGTCGCCCAACGCATCGGCCGACGGTTTGCCGTCCAATTCTGCATCGACGTCGGTAGTCGTCCCCGCCGTTCCCAAGTAGTAAACACCCTTGGTATGGCGGGCTCCGTTTTCCGAAAGCAGCGTCACGCCGTAAGCCGCCGGCAAATCTCCGAAGTCGATCTTCGCCGTGTTGCCTACGCCGAACAGGATATTCGAAACCGTCCCCCCGCCGTCCAGCGTGACAAACCGCGCACCGCCTGGCGCCGGATTGATCTGCGCAAAAGGAGGCGCCGTGTCGATCCGTACGACCTTATTGCCCGGCGCCACGTCGGCAAAAATAAACGCTCCGTTGATGTTCGTCGTGGTAATCCGTTCGCCAATATCAAACGAACCGCTGCCGTTCGAGTCGATGTACACGTCGATGCCCGACTGGCCTGGATCAGAAGATTGGCGGAATCCGTCGGCGTTGATATCCTCGTATACCACGCCCAGCAAGTAGCCCGGCTGGCTTGTCCCGTTGCCGGCCCCGGTGCCCACGGGCGGGGTCATTGCAAAATCGACGCCCGTAAAAGCATCTCCCGGCTCGACGAAGTACGCCGAAAAACCAGTGGCCGGATCGCTATAGTTCCAATTCGGCGGCGCCACCACGCCGATATTCACCACCGTCGCCATGGTGACCGGCACGGTCAGCGAATACTCGCCGTTGATATTCGTATTGGTAAACTGCTCGCCCGCATCATACTGCCCGTTGCGGTTGACGTCGCCATAGACCCGAACTTCGGGCACGTGGACGTCATCGCCGTTGAAAATGCCGTCGCCATTGATATCGGCAAACACCACGCCCGTGAAGTCCACCTCGGGCGCTGCCGCCGTCCCAGGATCGAGCAGGAAGTTGATGTGCTGGATACCAGCAGCGACAGTGCTTCCTGATCCATCAAGAAACGGAACTGGGGTGCCAGTACCATCTACAGGTATCTCTAGGCTGGCATCGCGACTCCAGATGCGGAAGAAATCCTCTGTAATCGTCCATTCCGTCTGGTAGTTCTTTAGGATACCAGCTGGCGAGATTGTATCGTCGACAGCAGTTCGCCCTAGTGGATCTTCGATCGAAATGATGTAATCGTCCGGCACCAGGTCGAAATAGTAGTTGCCGTCGGCACCCGTCACAAACTGGTCGACGATTACCCCGTCGCTGGCCCGCCGCGCGACGACCGTCACGTTGGCTGCCATCGACTCATGGGTCAGATCGATATTGTTGACAACTTCGCCAAGACGCAAAGTACTTGGATCGCCGTCCTGATTTCTAAACTCGGGAATTACTCTACTATAGTTAAACGCATCATCGCGATTGTCATCGACGCCAATCAACCCCTGAATCCGTTGTGTGTTGGACCCAACAGGACTGCCGTGCCACGCGATTTCAATGCCACTAATTCCTACTGAAGTATTGCCATAGTTCTCAAAGTGAAGTTGCCAACCTTGCTCTAGAAGGCCGTCAACGTCAGCAGGGACTCCCGTGGTGGGATCAATAATGATTTGGCTCTCCGATCTCTCTCCCCAACTACGATTGCTGCTAAAGGTAACTACCAAAGGTGCGTCTGGATCGGTGTCGGTTGACACAAGCGTACCGTGTTCTTCGAACGCCGCAGTGTGTTCGTTGGGTTGAACAAGTTCGTCCTGGTTGAAAAGCGCGCCGTTACTGGCGACGAAGAAGTGGTTCAATTCCTGGTGGGTACCAGAAGGCGAAACCAACAGCACCCTCATGTTATCCAGAAACTGGGTGTCGGTACCCGGAGTCAGGGCGATCTTCACCTCCACTGTCTCAATGGTCATTGAATTGTTGGCAGGGACTTCGAGTTCGACATATCCACCCCGGGGGCTAAACACTGGACCATCGGCAAACGGATCGTCTGCAAAGTATTCTTCCCAAAACGCTGAGAAGCCAGACTGCCCACCCAAACCGCCGGGAATTCTCTGAGAGCCGGCAGCATTACTAGTGACCTCCATCGCAGGAACGTCAATGGAGTTTCCGGAACTCAAATCAATGAAACTTGTAAAAGTCAGTTCATTTGGCAAGTTCTGGTTCTTCGTATGCCATTGCTGCGATAATTGCACGGCAAGTTCCGCGTCGACCACCCCGTGGGCGTAGCCAATCTGTTCGCCGTAGACTCCTCTGCCTTGACTGACGGTGTAACCAGCCCCATTCGTCAACATCTGCGGCGTAGGCTGGTAATGAATACCCGTGTTTCCTGCAGAAGTAAGAAGATAGATATTGTTGATGCTATCGATTAGTCCACCAACATAATTGGCATTAGGTCCGGGGCCTGGGTTAGAACCAGGAAATCCCGTGAGTGTTGGGTCGAGTGTAGGGGTAGCCGTCTGTATGAAGGGGTTGATCGTCGGATCCCACAAGTCAGGATCGTGGAACACCGGCATCTGATTCACGACCCAGGTGTTCTGCGTAGAATACTGGACGCCCGCAGCAGTAGGAACTTCAAACTCCGCGTTCTGGCGGGCCGAGCGAACTAAAATCTCCTGCACGTCCCGCCAGCTAAGATTCGGATTCGCTTCCAGCATCAGCGCTATCACGCCGCTCACCAGCGGCGCCGCCGCCGACGTGCCATTGAATCGCGAAGTGTAGTCGGTGTCTGCCAGAAAGTCTCGATCAAACTCCTGCCCAGTCACTGGGTCGGGGGCAATATTGTATCCATTCTCATCCGTGAGGTCGGTTGTATAGATGCCGCTGCCTAAGCCGGTATCATCGCCAATATTTAGCGCTGCGTTGGAACCCGTGGGGGCAGCAACCAACACACTAGCTGCCGTCTCAGGATAGCTGGTGACCGTGCCGTCGATATTGTTATAGAAACCATCGTGGTCGACCCCAGTAACGCCGATTGTGTAACGCGAGCTAACCCAGCCATTATAGGTCGAACTGCCCCAGTTACCGACTGTCTGAAAACCAGTATTAAACCCAGGCCCCGCATCATTTCCCGAAGCAAATACGTGAATGACGCCTTGACCATCGCGGCCAGCGTTGATTCCTATGACCGAGTCGCGGAGCGCCAGGAATTCGTCAAACGTAGGGCCAGCTACCCCGCGAACAGCCGTTGGCCCCCAGCTATTGTTCGTGATGTCGATTTCGTCAACCGCATATCGAAATGCATCGATGGTCGATTGCTCAAAAAAGAAGGGGTCTACGAAATCGAAGAAACCCGGGATCAGTCGGATCGGGACAAGCTGCACCCCGGGGGCTACGCCCGAGCCGCCCAGGTCATTGTCTGCCACGGCGCCGATCAGGCCCGCGACCGCCGTCCCGTGTGCGCCGGCCGGATCCAACGCGTTCGGGTTGGCATCGGTCCCCCCGTCTAGTGCATTCAACTCCAGCGTCGGGTGGAGATTCGCCAATAGGTCGGGATGCGAGGTTTGAACCCCCGTATCAATCACAGCTACGACAACCCCCGAGCCCGTAATACCCATGTTCCAGACAGGCGCTACATTGATATCTTCGCCGGCCGCAGCAAAGATCGCCTGGTAGTCGGGGTTGCCCACTTCCTGCCCGACGTTGATCAAATGCCATTGATTACCCGACAAGGGGTCGGTGGGAATCGACAACGACTGGGCACTGACGCCCTGGCTGGCGGCATTGAGCAACGATTGCCAATACAGCTCGTTGAGCAGGATCTGCTGCTGACCTTCCTGCGTAGCGCTCGAGTACGATTGCACCTGGATCTGCACATCGTTGGACACGGCGCCTTGCAACTGTGCCAGCGGCGAGTTGGCCGACATCACGCGGCGGTCTTCGAGCGTCTCGAAACCCAACTGGCGCTTCCGCTGCCGTCGGCTGACGCCCTGGGGTCTTCTCCCTCTGGCCGAACTGTTACGACTAGAAAACGTTCCGCGCTGAAAACGAAATGCCATGTTTCTCTGTTCCCGTTTGACGGATCCCGATCGGGTCCTCCGATCGACGATCCTGAAGTGCATTACTCAACGCTTCCAGGCACTGGTAATTCCGCACGACCCGTTCCGGACAGAACGGTTACCCCCCTGGTTGAGAGCGAAGTCGACGAAAAGGTGCCTTGGAAGCATGCTTCCTGGTAAGCGAATCTTGCTTCTCCTGCGCTAGTACCTGCCACGCCTCTGAAATGGCAGTTACCCCGAACGGGGTCCGCTAGCATTTATCCCCGAGTAGGCGACTGGCCTGCGACGGCGCATGCTGCGCCGCACTTTCGCCTACTCAACTTCTCATGATAGTTAGGGTTACGATAAACGTCAAACTTCTGGCGACCAATAAAACGTCCCACGTTCATCAGAACCGGCGTTTCCCACGATTCTGGTGGAATCCTCGCAGCTTTGCCCTGAAAAAACGGCCTCGTCGACACCCCGTCGCACGGTGTGACTACCTTGCTGCCCACGAATGAGTCCCTGGCTGGCTTGCTGTCCATTCACACTGGGCAATCCACATAAGTTCTGCCGAATCTGACGAAATCTTTGATTGTTCCGTTACTGAGGGTCCGATAACCCTTCCTAGCCAGACTCGCTGCCAGGGCCGCGCGCCCTTGGCGACCGACTTGGCAGAAAATCGAATCAATTGCATAAGACTCAGCCGAACCGCGCACTCGAGTGACCGGCGGTAAGTGAGGAATCG
>JAGQOW010000173.1 GCA_020427155.1 Planctomycetales bacterium
CTGTTCTAGGTCGATGGCAAATTTGAGAGTGTTGAGCACTTTCACTCGGTGGCCGCGCTGTTCGGCTGCCTCGCGGAGTCTTCTTGTGCTGTAGCACTTCAAGCTGCAGGAGAGAATTGCCAGTTTCATAAGGACACTTTCGTTGTCGTGGCTGGGACAAGCAATCGATTGCTTGTCAGGATTTCAAATCTATTTCTTCTTTGCAGGCTTGCCGCCGTAGTAGGACTTTCCCGAGTCGACGAGAAAGCGGCGCCGGAAGGCCTCGCGGCCCAGCAACATACGAAATCCCATCTCGTCGCGATTGGCAAGCGTTAGCTCGACGGGCCATTTCAGGCCGAGCAATTCGACGTTTGTCAGGATCACGGGCCGAACCTTGGCCTTGCCGCTTGAGCTGCGAACAGAACGGTATTCCAAGATCTTCGCCTCGGCTTCCACAACTTCATCGCTGCGGCGCTGAACCGTATGCACTTTGAAGCGAATGTACTTTTCTCCATCGCGATCAAACGGTTCGATAGCATAAGCATGGAGCGATGAAGATCGGGCGCCGGTATCCACTTTGGCTTTGATCGACTTAATCCCCAGGTCGGGCAGAGCGACCCACTCGCGCCAACCGATTACCTGCAAACCTGGTTTATTCGCTTTCGCCATATTTGTTTCTTCCTCTCAGCAAGCCTCGCTCTTGATGAGCGACTTCCAAGGGATGGCTGGTCTCACGCCATAATCATTCCCGTTGCTCGAGCCGTTCCATGATTGCTTCGACGCTCGCTCGCAGCAATTGTATCGGCGCGAGCGCCCTGCGTAACCCTGGCACCTGGCTTCTCTGGATGATGAGCAGGAGTCGACATTTGATTGCCTCGGTGCTCGGCCTCTCGATGGCCAAGGGTTCACGAATCTCATCCTCCTGCGAGCCTCGGCAGTAATAAGGTCGCAATGCTGAGCACTAAGAAGAAACCAAACATGTCGGTCACCGTTGTCAGGATCGGTCCCGACGCGAGCGCGGGATCGACGCCGCGCCGCTTGAGAGCCAAAGGCAAAGAGCCGCCAATTAGTACGGCAATAAGTGTATTGCAAGCCAGGGCAATACCTACCACAAATGCCAACCAGAAGTTTCCCGAGAATATCCAGGCAATGCCTCCCAGCAAGCCGCCAAGTGCCAGCCCGTTGAGCGAACCGATCGTAACCTCTTTGATCCAGACTCTCCTGAGTTCAAACGGCTCGATAAGCCCCAAAGCCAGTTCTCGCATGCTGACCGCGACAGCCTGGTTGCCGCTACAGCCGCTCATGTCGGAAATAATCGGCAAAAATACTGCCAAGGCTATCACTTGCGACAGGGTGTCTTGATAACAAGCGATCACACTGGCTGCAACGACATTGAGCACCACATTGATGCTTAGCCAAGAGAGTCGTAAACGCGACCGACGCAAAGTGGGCATCGCACGAATCTCTTCTTCGACCAGGCCGAGCGACCGGCGGTAATCGCTGATCGCCTGATCCTGAGTCGCTTCGTCGACAGCCGTCCGGCTGACCACTCCCACCAAGCATCCTGCTTCGTCGATGACGGGGACGCCAAAGAACGTATGATCGTCAAACAGTTCACGTAGCTCCGCCAGACTGGCGTCGGCTCTCACGGCGATCGGATCCTTCCTCATCAAGTCGACGAGTTGGCTCTGATCGTCGGCAAGAATCAAATCGCGAAGTTGCAGGACGCCGACCAGACAACGTGAAATATCGGTCACATAGGCATATTGCACGTCGAGGCGCCGAAACTGGCGGGCATTTTTGCGCAGGCGGCGAAGGACTTGCGCGGCGGTTGCCGAACTCTGAAAGGCGAACACTTCCGTTGCCATCAACCCACCGGCTGTATCGGTGGGATATTCGACAAGCTTTGCAATCTGCTCTGCCTCAGCGGGTTCCATCAACGCGAGGATCGCAGCTGCATCCTCGTCGTCGAGCGAACCGACCAGGTCGGCTTGTTCGTCGCTAGGCAACTGATTCACAATCGCCGCTGCGGTTTCGGGAGCCAGCAGGCTTACCGCTTCGACCGCTTCGACATCGGGAATGTCGTCGAGGACGTCAACGGCAGTCGTAGGATCAAGCGATGTGAGCATCGCAGCCTGATCCTTATCTGTCAGTTCGCAAACTTCGCGTGCAAGACTATGAGAATCGAGTGAACTAAGATAGGCCGCCAGTTGATCCGAGTCGCCTTGGCCAATAAGGTCAGCCAGACGAATCCCTGAAGAGTCCGTCATCCTATAGTTTCCTGTAGCTCGTAGAGCTGGCGATTGGAATCACGTTCAATTTCAATAGACCCTTGCGTTTGAGGTTGCTCAACATCAGCTGTTGCACTAAGTCAAGCTGCCAAGTGATTGGCGTTAAACCTTTGCACGTCGATGATTGCGCTGAGAGAGGTAACAAACATATCTGACTGCCCCTCGGACGATGCAAGCCAATTGACGTTCATCCGCTGTCACTTCTCCCAAGAAAGAAGCCGGGCCGGCTGGCTCAAGCAGCGTCAGGAAAAGCGAATAGGCTACGCCATAACGGCCTTGCGACGGAAGACCAATAATGCCATCCCGAAAGCCAGCTGAAAGCCCGTCGCAGGTTCAGGCACCGTAGGCGCCGCGGCGAGGGGCGAGACGACTCCGTTGCCAAACTGCTGTTGCCAGGCGAGGAAATCGAAAGCGTCGCTCTTGCCGTCGAAGAAGGAGTCGCTTTCTGCGTTCAGCCCGAAGTCTCCCTCCCACTGGGCCAGGTCGTCGGCGTCGACATCGGCGTCGCCGTCAAAATCTCCCGGGGTATGGATCGTAAGGTATTGATCGACGGCGACGTCTCGAAGTCGTTGAACTGTTCTGTCGGGCCACACGATGCGTAGCTCGTCGATCTGGGTGACGATCCCTAGGCCGAAGTGTACGGGCACGTCGCTCTGGTTGAAGGTGCCGGCGTTGGTATTGGCTTCGCGGCGTAAGGTCCGCTCTTGCGGAGTGCCCTCGTTAAGCGTGGCATAGACCGATGCGCCGATGCCGGAAGTATTGTCGGTCAAGCCAGCCAGGTCGACGTAGAGCCAGTGGTTGCCGTTGCCCGCAGCGTCGCTGAGGAAAACTCGTTCAGCAAAGCCGCTGTCGGTCGGTGCGATAAGATCTTGATCGCCGTCACGATCGAGATCGGCCCAAGTACTGTCATACGCGCCTTCGTTGGTCGAGGCGAGGCCCACAGCTGCCGTCACATCGGTGAAAATCCAGTTGCCATCGTTGCGGAACAGCTTCCGAGCGTGATTCTCGCCATTTAACGGTAAGTGGTCGTGAAAGAACAAATCGAGGTCGCCGTCGTTGTCGTAGTCGACGGCGCGACCCCCGTTGAGATCTCCGGCCGTGGTGCTCAATAGCGGACCGTGCCCGGGAAGCGTATCCACGTCGGTAAACAAGTTGCTGCCGTCATTGCGAAAGATCTTACTCGGTTGTCCATCGGCGCCGACCATGAACAGATCGAGATCACCGTCGTCGTCAAAATCATGAAATTCCGAACCATAGCTATTGGGCATGTATTGGGTGCCGTTGGAGTCGGCGATGTCGATAAACCCAAGGGTGCCGGTCTCGACCAATTGATTCTCGAAGAAGTTGTTGCGGATGTTGCCGCCGCTTCGACAAGTCGAGATGTAGATATCCAGGTCGCCGTCGCCGTCGGTATCGCCGATCGCCATGCCGTAGGCCTTTGTTCCAAACTCGACTTGGATGCCGACGCTTGCCCCCACTTGGGTGAAAGTACCGTCGGATTGCTGCAGATAGATTTCGTGTTCCTCAGGACCTTCCATGCCGATCACCAGGTCCAAGTCGCGATCGTTGTCGATGTCGGCCCAAGCCACATTCTGGTGAAAACCTGGATCATCGAGCCCCGTCGCTACGCTTTCGTTGGTGAACCCTCCTAGGCCGTCTCCCTTCAGTACGTCGCCGGTGGCAGGCGAGGGATTGGACTGCCCGATGAATACATCAATATTGCCGTCGCCATCGTAGTCGCCCCAGGCCGCGCTCCAAGAAGAGCCTAAACCCGCGGGCAATGAGCCCGATATGTTGGTGAAGGTCAGCGTGCCACTGCCGACCAGATTGTTGCGAAATAGCTGCTGGGCGCCTGCCGCGCCCTGAAACATCAGGTCGAGGTCGCCATCATTGTCGATGTCGGCCAGCGATGCGCTGCGGGAGTTGTAGTTGGCTCCGCCAAGAATGGTTGTGCCTTGCTCGGTGAATGTGACAGCCAGTCCATGGGTGGCCACAATCAGCCCCATCAGGCACGACGCACCAATCTGCCCGCCCAGATTGACAAGAGTTTTCATAAACGGGATTCTCGGTTAAGTGGCAAGGGGTAAATGGTTGAGGTACGGGATAGACGGTCCAAGAGTGCCTTCGCCTCGGAACGCCAGTATGCGTGTGGGCGCCGAGGAACTCAAAAATGGTTTTTCAAGCGCGATCTAACGCAGAAAGATTGCCGACGCTCGAGCCAGCACAACGCCGCCGTTCCAACCAAGCTGGCTAAGCCTAGTGTGGAAGGCTCTGGCACGGCGTGGATGTTGTCCAGCAGTACCGTTCCTTCGTAGTACGCTCCGATGAACCTCCGCAGGGGATTGTGGAGAATGCGGAACTGTGTGACCGCGGCCAAGGCAGCAGCAGGGTTGTTTGAGGCATCGGTATGCGAAGGGGCCGCACTGAAATCCGAAGCCTTGACGTCAAACACAATCGTATGCCACTGGTCGTCGTTGGGGACCGTAGCGCTCAGGTTCGATACGTAAGTGTCTCCCGTGCCTTTAGACATTGGCAAGCCCCTGGAAATACCAATCCATAAAGTCAGGGCCGAATCATTGTTGTGACGAACGTCCATCGCGATTTGAGTCACTCTTGCCGCAGTCCAGTTGCCCGACCATTGGGTCTGGTTATATGCCGTGAAGCGCAAAGTGCTTGAAACCCGCAGCGAATCATCGCCGGCGCCTGTTGGTCCCAGGTCAGCAGCAATGGTCGTATCCGCCCCGGTCCAACTCATCGCGGTTCCGTCTTGGAAGCCGTCTGCTTGCGACACGGTGATAGCTTGCACATGAGCTGCCAGTGACCACACAAGTCCGGCGGCAAATAGCCTGAGTGAAAGATCAATTGGTTTCATCAATTCGCCTCGCAACATTCGTTTCGATAGGTGTTTTCTTGTAACGCACAGTTTCACAAGATTCCTGTATTGAGCAGACTAATAGAACTACCGCAGCCCATCGCGGTCGACATGCAGTTGCCATCGGCAAATGCCGAAAGGTTTGCAGAGCACCCTTCGCGAAGCAGATAGGTCGCATGCCGCCGCAGAAACGAGCAATTCACTTGCCAGCGAAAGAGAGCTCAAACCAAGACAACTGAAAGAACGAGGCAGCTCTGAAATGTGCCTCAAAGGAGTCTTAGCGAGTCAGTCAAACAGACACACCATTGAGGGTGGAAAGAAATCCAAGGAGCTCCTGAACCAATTGGCTCTGGAGCTTGTCGTGGCGCCAGTATATCAGGGGGATACGGCGGAAGGAAGCAAAAGTCGTAATTTGGTCGCAACGGCCAGATCGACGCCTACGATCTGGCGTTTTGGGCCTGGTCTTCCGGAGGCTCATTTCTGCCACTCCAGCAACTGGGCAGTACGATTCCAGAGCCCTCGACTGCTACGCTTCGTGAGAAGTGATCTTAGCGAGTGCTGCGTGCAGGGTAGTTGCAAGCCGTCAGCAATAGTTCTTCGTTGGATCGCCCCAATGCTGAGGCATCCAGAGTATCGCTGACGAGTTTATCGTGTAAGATTTAGCCTTCTCGCTCCCTGATATGCTCTAGTCGGAAAAAGGCGTAACCGCATGGATTGGTTTCCTATTACGAGTATGGCCGGAGTCTTGGCGACGCTCTCCGCAATCTGTGCTTTTTTCTTTTGGCTGGAGCGATGCACCGGATGGCGGCTCTTCCAGTACCTGCCGCCACTGATTTTCATCTATCTGGCTCCGGTTGTGCTGTCCAATACCGGGGTGTTGCCCACTACCTCGCCGGTGTACGACACGATGAACCGGCTTGTGTTACCTATGATGTTGGTGCTGCTGTTGCTGAAGGTGAATGTTGGCGGAGCGGTGCGCGTTTTGGGCCGTGGCGTTGGGGTGATGTTGTTTGGAACCTTGGGGGTGATGGTCGGGGCGCCAGTCGGCTTGCTGCTTTTCAAATCGTGGCTCAGCCCAGAGGCCTGGAAGGCGTTCGGCGTGCTAGCCGGTAGTTGGATTGGCGGCACGGGGAACATGGCGGCGGTGAGCGAAATGATCGACGCCGGCGGCACCGAGTTTGGGCTGGCAGTACTAGGCGATTCGACGATCTATTTGCTCTGGCTGCCAATACTGCTCGGTTCGAAAAAGTTTGCCGATCGCTTTGCCTCCTATACGGGGGTCGAGAACGATCGGTTGGAGCGGATGGAGGCCGCAGCCGCGGCAGAACATGGTGAACCGAAGGCCCCCAGCACGCCAGATCTGCTGGGGCTGCTGTGCATCGCTCTGCTGGCAACCTGGGTCGCTGAACTGCTTGCCGGCAGACTGCCGATCGCAGAACCTTATCTGAGCGCGGGAACCTGGCGAATGTTGCTGATTACGACGATCGGCATCGGCCTGTCTTTCACACGCATGAGCGAGATGCCCGGCAGCCACGAACTTGGCATGGCACTGGTGTACTTGTTCGTAGCTCGTATGGGGGCCGTGGCCGAACTAGATCGGGCAGCGTCGCAGGCGATGCCTTTTCTGGCAGCTGCTACCGTGTGGATCTTTATCCACGGGGCCTTTTGTTTACTTGGTGCAAAGCTGTTGAAAGTCGACGTCCACACAGCCGCCATCGCCAGCGCAGCAAATATTGGCGGAGCCGCGTCTGCTTCGGTCGTTGCTTCGCATCATCAGCAAAGTCTGGTACCAGCGAGCATCCTGATGGCGCTGATAGGCTACGCGATTGGCAACTTTGCCGCCTATTTCACCGCCCTGCTCTGCCGTGCTGTTTCTTGAGCAAGCCATTGCCAGCATCCGGGCGTCGAAAGCTATTGCCACAATCGCTTACCGAAGGCAAAGTTGGCCGCCCGCCGTGGGTCGTATTCGTCGTGATCGGGATTGAAGCTGCCGATCGTGACGACGGGAGTCTGGGCATGCAAAAAGCGATCGTCGCCGAGATAGAGCGCCGTGTGGCGAATACGGCCGTAAGAGCCAAGGAAGTAAAGCGTGTCGCCACGGCGCAAGCCTGCTCGATGCCACCTCGTGCCTGTCAGTTGACCCAGCAGAAACTGCTGATTGGAATCGCGCGGCAAGTGGACGCCCGTGGTCGCAAACGCTACTTGCACGAGCCCCGAGCAATCGATCCCTTCGGAGGTCTTGCCGCCCCAATGATATGGGGTGCCCAGCAACTGCTTGGCGGCGACGATCGCGCGCTCGATTGCGGCAGCCGACGAATTGGCGTCTTCGCATTTCTCGCGGGCAATCTCAGCCGTTTCGCCTGTTGGTAGTGCCACCGTTATCGATTCGCCTTTGCTGGGAAGCCGCTTCAATTGAGAGCCCGCAGGGATCACCAATCCCGAATCGAGTGTGTGATTCTCGACCATACGGACGCTGCTCTCGGTCGGGTAGCGTGCAAACGCTACCGCATCGACCCGATGCACATCATCGGCCGAGACATAGCCGAGATAACCTTCGCCACTGTGCACCAGCAGG
>JAGQOW010000174.1 GCA_020427155.1 Planctomycetales bacterium
GGCTCCGACGTCGCCAACTCCTACGGCTTGGGAACCTTGAGCAGCACCCTTTCGACCTCGGGCGTTATCGGCACGATGACCGATGTCGACTACTTCGGCTTTACAGCCGGCTCCAGTGGAACCGTCTCGATGGCGGTTACGGGAATAACCCACGAGTTGCTTCCCAACTGCACTGTTGTCGGCGCCGAGGGCACTCTCGAAAACAACGTGCTGACCTTCGACGTGGTTGCCGGCGAGACCTATCAGGTTTCTCTCGGCACCACAGCGGGCATTGGCTACTACGACATCGGGCTGACGTTGGATGCTGTCGAAGCCATTGTGACGCCAGTCGATCCGGTAACCATCAAGACAATGGTGCGCAACGACGGGCTGATCTTCTCGCTCGACTCGGAGAACTGGCTGAGCGTCAATGGAAACCGAATCTGGAGCAATACTTATGACTTCGCGGTAACCGACGATCTTTCCATCTACTGGCATAGCACAAACGGTTACTTGCAGCGATTGTCGTCTCAGGGCACCTGGACGACTCTTGACCTCGATGTGACCAAGTTTGACGTAGACGCCTCGGGTGTTGTTTACTCGCTGGACGCTGACAATGTCCTCAGTATCAATGGCGCTGCCGTCTGGTCTTACACTGCTGATTTCGAAATCGCGGACGACCAAACTATTTTCTGGCATTGTACGAACGGTTACCTGATGCATCGGCTTGCCAACGGCAGTTGGGAAGTATTTGATGACGACGCCAACCGCTTTGCAGTACGAAGCAACGGTACAGTCTACTCGTTAGGCAACGACGGCTGGCTGAATATCAACGGCGCGATTGCCTGGTCGGGAACTCAAGATTTCGCTTTTAATGAGGACCAAACCCTCTACTGGTTTAGCTCGACGGGCATGCTGCAACAGCTCCCCAACGGTGGCCCGTGGGAAACGCTGGACACGGGTGTCACTCAGTTTGCTGTCGGGCACGATGGAGCGAACTATTCGCTGTCTAACAATGGCGAGGTGAGCATCAACGGCGTCGCCACGTGGTCGAATATCGTTGATATGCGAACCGATGAGATGGGCTACCTGGTTCTCGAAGATGTCAATGGCTCGTTGCAACGAGTAGCAGGCCGCTTTGAACTCAGCAGCGAGCTGGCGCTTCAAAGCAGCGTTACCAGCAACTCTGTCTCCGAGACTGATTCTGAAGCAGCCAACCTGGCAGCCAATTCGCTTGACACCGCAGGGCAATACTTCCGCGGCACGACGGTTTCGAACCACGTCGTTGAGAAGCTCGGTGCAGTCGGTTCAAACTCATACCAACCGGCAGACCACTTTTTCTCACAGGCCGTGAGAACGGACCAAGACGCTTTCGCGTGGGATCACCTTCTCGCGGATAACAGCTCACAGCAAGCAGATTTCAACTTTGATCGCTTCGAGCTGACTGAGAAAGATCACGGCAACGAGGAGCAATCGCTCGACGCCGGAACGGTCGACTCCCTATTCGAGCACCTAGGAGTACTCGTCTAAATCAGGAACGAGATCCCGCCACTGATAACCGAGAACTTCTAGCACCGCGAGCGGGAATTGCATGCCAAGTTGGCCGCTGATGTTGCCATTGTCGTTGGTCATGTATCGAAACAGTTGATTGCCAAATCCTGGGGGTAACTGCTCGCTTTCGACAAACAGCAGCAACCGGTCGAAAAACTCTTCCATTCGCATTGCCCTGATGTCGTAGTCTTCGGAAGCTGGATTGAGCTTGCCTGCCGCAGTGCAGCTCAACTCAAAAGGAGTATCGACGTCGGAGAATGGTGTTAGCCAATTTGCTCCCAGTGACATTTGATGCTCAAACGGATCGTTTCCGGAAATCTGATTCGCAATGGCCCACCACCACATCGTGTAGGCGCCGTAGCCTGTATCGAAGCACGTACTGGCCGGCGGAAAGTCGTAAGGCGCTGCGTCTGCCAGTGCACCGTCGGAACGCTGCAGAACCATCGATGCTGCTAACTGAGACTGAGCTAACCGCATGAGTTCTGCATCGTTGAAGAGCGTCGAATCCGGATCTGACGCCAATAGCAGAAACGCCGTGCCCAGCGCCGCATCCTGGTTCGGATTCAAAAACGGCGGGTGTTGGGGAGCGTACGTCTCGGAATCATAGACCGAGTAGAACAGCTCGTAGCCGGCAGTTTCTGCCGTCGCTGTCGATTGCAGGTGCTCGATGGCAGCGTTGGCATTTTGTTCGGCATGCTGCAGGTAGACCGGGTCTCCTGTGATTTTGTAACCAACGTACAATGAAAAAATGTGTCGGGCCAAAGAGTCTCGGCCGATAAATCTCGAACCCGACAACTCGGCCACGAACAGACCGTCTTCGTTCTCCTGGGTCAGACTATAGTTCAGTTGCGCCACTGCCCGATCGAGATAGCGCTGGTAGCCCGTCAGCACATAGGCAGACAAGTCGTTGATCGCGAGCATCGCGGGGTAGACTGTTGACCAGAGATCTGTCGTAATGACATCTCCTTCGGAGAAGCCCTCGATCGTATGGTTGAGTCGATTCAGATAGTCTGACGTCGTCGCCCTCGCGCTGTCGGGCAGGCCTCCCAGTGCCAATTCGGTCTCTGGTAAGCCTGCTAATCGCTCAAATCGGACCGCTCCGGCGAGCTCTGCGAGCTCTACGGGACTCCCCGCGAGCCTCACTTCAATCCAATCGCCAGTAAACACATACGGTCCCCCCAATGCATCCCAGCCTACCGCACTCTCCGTCAGGTAGGGTGAAGACAAATCCATCTCCACCAGTTTAAGCCCCGCGTCGAAAACGGCGAGCGGTGACGAAGCATCGAACTTTGCCCGAAGATCTGTCAGCAGTTCGACTGAATACAACCCGGGCGACACGTTTCTGCTCGTCCAGGCAGTCGTCGGCTCTCCTGATTCTGAATTGTCCTGCGTCACATAAACGATCGAATTGCTCCAGGCGGCAAATTCCTGGACGTTGCTGTTGATCGTGCTCCAGGTCCCCTCTCGCAACTCTTGCAGCGCGCCGTTGGCGCCTAGCCAAATCAGGGATTGATCCTCGGTGATGTGAAAGCTGCGAGTATTGCTCCAGACCTGACTCCCTTCGACTTTCAGCCAACCCTCTTCATCGAGCGAAAACGCCAGGCCATCGTCGCGTACGCTGAAATGAGCAACGTGCTGATCCAACGTCATCCATCCATGCCCCTGGGGCAAACGCTGTAGCATTCCAGTCGAACTGAGCCAGTAAAGAGTTCGATCGGGGGTCAAATGAAAGTCGGCCGTGTCGCCCCAAATCGGAGCCCCGTTGACGCGCAGCCAATGGTCACTTCCCAAGGAAAAGACAAGGCCATCGTCGCGGCTGACAACTTTGACGCCTGTGCTCGTCGAAGAGCCCAGGCTATTAGTAGCCACAATTCGATAGTGGTAATGCTCTTCGGCTACTGCCGAATTGTCATGATAGTGAGTCGTATCTGGGTCAAGCTCGGCAAGTTCCGACCAAATCGCTTCGCTATCAGCTCTTCGCTCGACACGAAAGCTCTCTTCGTTAAACGACTCATCGTGCCAGCTCAGTGTCGCCCCAGGCATCCCCATGAGGTTTGACGGTGCAGAAGGTATTCCCATGCCCGATGCCCCGGTGCCGCTGAGCAACGATCGGTCTTCCAGCGATTCAAAACTCAATCGACGCATGTCTGTTCCTAATAGAGCGCGCCTAGTCTGCCTAAGCCACCCCGGCTCAGCTAGACTACGCAGCACTTCGAATGACGAGGTTTCTGGCAACTGGCTTGAGTAGCTCTCTTGCTTTGCCAGCGATTGCATGACGATCTAATCTGTATTGCGCGCGTAGATACTCTTGGCTGCCCACGATCGAGGAAAAGCCTTGACGCAACCCCAGGCGATGGAAAAACCGTGGGGCCACGCCCGCTTCGAGGAGCGACTCTGCAACTGCACTGCCCAATCCACCGTCGACGGTATGCTCTTCCACGGTCACGATTCCGCCTGTCTCCTTGGCGGCGGCAATCAGCGTCTCTTCGTCGAGTGGTTTCAGAGTATGGACGCTCAGCACCCGAGCTTCGATTCCTTCCTCAGCCAGACGTTCGGCTGCTGCCAATGCTTCGGCCAGTATGCCGCCCGTTGCGGCCAGGGTGATGTCGTGTCCTTCACGAACCTGCCGTATTCTTCCCAATTGAAACTGTTCGTCCATCACCAGCGAAGTTCCTGCCGTTGACTTGTCGAGTCGCAGGTACGATACGCCAGCCGTGTTTGCCACGGCCTCAGTCGCTTCCGAAGCTTCCCAATGATCTGCAGGAGACACTACAGTGACGCCCGGAAGCGAACGCATGATTGCCAGATCTTCGGTCGCATGATGCGAGATGCCCAATGCCCCATAGCTGAAGCCGCCGCCGATACAAACGACGTTTACATTACATTCGTGATAGGAGGCATCGTTGCGGATCTGTTCCAAGCATCGCATGAACACGAAGTTGGCGATCGAATAGATGTAGACGATATGTCCTTCCAGCGCCAGGCCTGTCGCCAGTCCCGCCATGTTCTGCTCGGCTACGCCCGCGTTGATAAACTGCTTGGGAAACCGTTTGCGATAGTCGTCCAGCACACAAAAACCCAGGTCTCCGGTGATCAGGAGTACCCGCGGGTCTCGCTCGGCCAATTGCGATAGACGCTCGATGAAGCAATCCCTCATGCTGCCTCCTCCAGTTCTTCGAGAGCAGCTCGAAATTCTTCGCCGCGGGCCGTGCGATAGTGCCAGAGAACGCTGTCTTCCATAAAGGAAACTCCGCATCCTTTGGTGGTATGGGCGATCACACAGGTTGGCTGCCCTTGTTGCCGCACGCCCGACGAAAGGGATTGGCCCAATTCGGCATGATCATGTCCGTCGACCTCGACGACATTCCAGCCGAAGCTTTGCCACTTCTCGGCCAGCGGTTCGAGGGCCAGCGTTTGTGCCACCGTGTCGAGGCTTTGAATCTTGTTGTAGTCGATAATGGCGAGCAGATTGTCGAGCTTGTGGTGCGCAGCAAAAAGAATAGCTTCCCAATTTGAACCCTCGTCGCATTCGCCGTCGCCCAGCAATACGACGACCCGATGTTGATTACCTCGCAGCTGGGCCGCTTTGGCCATCCCGGCGCCGACAGGCAGACCGTGGCCTAAAGAACCTGTAGACAACTCGACGCCCGGGATTCCTTTGTGCGATACATGGCCGCTCAAGTCAGAGCCATCCTGATAGTGCGTCTGGAGCTTTTCAATGGAAAAGAACCCCGTCTCCGCCAGCGCGGCGTATATGACGGCCCCCGCATGGCCTTTGCTGAGGATGAAGCGATCGCGGAGCGGATCTTGCGGATTGGCGGGGTCGACGTTCAACACCCTGCCATACAATACCGCAACGATATCAGCGATCGAAAAAGCCGATCCCACATGCGAACTGCCGCCACGGCTGGTCATATTCAGCACGTGAATGCGAAGCTTGCGAGCCAGTTCTTTAGTGTCCATGGCGACCATTACATTCTCACATAGCCGATATACGGATCCCACGGCAATCGTTCGATCTGAACATTGTTGATACCTAGCGTATCAATGAGTGCTTGCGTCTCGCCCGGCCAGATGGGGTTGTCCAATTCGTCAAATGCCAGAATGCTCCCTTTGGGCATGCGGGGAACAAATTGTTCGAGCGCCATCTTCGTCGGCTCGTAGAGATCGAAATCCAGAAACAGGAGACTGACGACCAAATGGGGATGTTCTTCGACAAACTGGGGAATCGTTTCGCAGGCATCCCCTTCGATCAGGTGAGCCTTATCCATATGGCCGAGAAACCGGTCCTTGTCGTATTGCTCGATCAACGCCTCAAGTTCGTTCTTCGAGTTGGAAGCCAAGTCTCCCGTATGGGGCAGGGCAACGACTTCCGAGGCAACTACGTTTTCATCCTTGTCGGCTATCGAAGGAAAGCCGCTAAACGTATCGAAGCCATAGATGCGCCGAGTGAAGTTTTCGGGTTCGAGAATCGTACTCAACTTAGCCCACGACATGAGTCCAAAGCCCCGAAAGACACCGCACTCGATGACCGACCCTTTTACTGGCAGCGCCATTTTGAAGATTTCGTAATGTGCCAAGAACCGCTTGAGATGTTGTCGGCGGACATACTTTGGAAAGTTCTCGAGCTTGACTTCTGTGCTGTCGCGACAAGAGTCGAATATCTCGGCAATCGATTCACCAACCTGCAACTCGGACTCTGTGCGAAAGTTCCTGGTAGTGGTTGGTACGCTCATGAGGATCTCCAGCTAAATCATTTTACGATATTTTGGGTACTACTTTATCGCAGCAAAGTTACGCGGCGCCTGCCAGACTGCCAACTGCGTAAAAACTTCGCACGCAATCGCACACGTAAACCACATCCTGATCGCTCAAAGAGGTATTCATCGGCAACATCAAAACTCGCTCGAACAATCTATCGGTGAAGGGCAGCTTCTGAGTAAACCCGAGGGCAGAGAACTGATGCACAGCTTTGCCCCCCCAGGGGAGCAGTGTACCAACCCCTTTGCCTTTCAAGTGAGCCTGCAGTTCATCGCGGCGATCAGCTGCGATTTCGTAGTTTTGAAAAATGTCAAAATGGTCGGGGTGTGAGTCCGGAGCGGGCGGCAGCGCAAGTTGCGGCAGATCGCCCAGCTGTTGCTGGTAGAGTGCTGCAATCTCGCGACGTCGCGCAATGGCCTGATCGTAACTATCGAGTTTCACGTTGAGGATAGCGGCCTGCAAGTTGTCGAGTCGCGAATTGAGCCCCCACATCTGCACAACGCCAGTTTCGTCTCGACCATGATCTCGCAGCATCAGCAGCTTGCGTAGCATTTCGTCATCGTTGGTGAATACGCAGCCGCCATCTCCCAGGCACCCTAGCGTTTTGGCTGGATAAAAGCTGATGCAACCGGCTTTTCCAAAAGTGCCAGCCGAGCGCCCTTTGAACTTCGAGCCCAGTGCCTGGGCAGAATCTTCGACAATCTGCAAGCCGTGCTTGTCAGCAATCGCTTGCAGGGCGTCCATGTCTGCCGTGCGGCCGTTGAGCTGCGTCGGCATGATCGCTTTAGTACGAGGAGTGATTGCTGCTTCTACCGCTACCGGATCGATCAGGTGGTCTTCGCGACAATCCACCGGCACAGGCGTACCGCCGGCGTAATGTACTGCGGCAGCCGTGGCCACCATGGTATGGGAGCTGAAGATTACCTCATCTCCAGCCGAGATTCCCACGGCCCGTAATGCCAGATGCAAAGCGTCTGTCGCGTTGGCAATGCCCAGAACGTACTTCGCGCCGACATACTCAGCCAATCGATGCTCGAAGACCTCCAGGTCTTGCTGCTGAATAAACGCTCCGCGGCGGCCTACGTCAGCAAAAGTCTCGAGCAATTGCTGCTCGTCAGAACAGTAGACATGAGGGTAATTGAAAAACGGGACTTGTCTGGTTGCCGCCACGTTGCCCTCCTTGGCAAAGTGAAAATAGTGGAATCAAATTGTTCGCATTCTTGGCTACTGAAAGTGTGTCAAGCAGCAGCCCGACTGGCCATCGCTTCTCGAGTACCAATTGCGTAAAGCACCATGTAATCTGTCGCCGAGGCGCCTGAATCAAGCGAGAC
>JAGQOW010000175.1 GCA_020427155.1 Planctomycetales bacterium
AGTTCGTAGCAAGCAACTTCCTGAGCGTTGCGCAGCAACAAATACGGCGGAGAGAAGGCGGGATTGTTCCAAGTGATCTGTTCTGCGGGCAGCACTCGCTGGGTAGACAATTCGCGATACGCTTCTGGCGTAGCTTCCACCAGCAGTAACTCTCCGGTTTCGCTTAGCACTAGGATAACGTCTCCAATGAGGATAATCTGTCCATGACCTATGGGCGGACTCCGTCGTCTCTTCCACTGACTCTTGCCTGTCGCAAGTTCAATGCATTGCATCAATCCTCCATCAAGACCGTAAACAAAGCCGTCGCGGATGACCACATTGCCCATCTTTGTTTTCATCACACGTTTGATTCCTGGCCAAACAGGTTCGACTCGCACAAAGCCCCCCTCCACAGCTTCCAGTTGCAGAATCATGGAACCGACGCCGTAGCCCTTGGAGAGAAACACCCGATCGTCCGGCAATGGAACCGGCTGAGAGCAGGTTGCGTCCGTGTCGCTGTTGCCGGGCCACGGATACTCCCAAAGCACCGACCCGTCGCTGGCACGATGCCCCGTCACATAGTCTTCGTTGACCGACAGGACCTGCAATTGACCTGCAAGATTGGCTGCCACTGGAGAAGCGTAGGAGGAGCGATGGTCGCCACCCGCCCAAACCTCATTTCCGTTTTCCAGATCATAGGCGACGAGAGAGCGCCCATTGGCAGCGCCCACGCTCACCACGACAATCTCAGCTCGTTCATCAGGCTTCAACACTAACGGTGAACAGGCCTTGCCCCACATAACATTCCCGGTTTCGTTTTCCTTGAGCGTATCGTGGGCCCAAATAACCTTGCCCGTAGTTGCCTCCAGGCAATTCACAATACCGGTCGCTCCCTGGGCAATGACCCTCCCTCCATAAACCGTGGGCGTAGCCCTTGGGCCAATGCCGCCTACCGCACCACTGCCAATCGGGTCGAAGCGGACCGGGTCCGCATGACTCCAGATGATTTCACCGGTGGAGAGGCGATAGCAAGTCACCAGTTCGTTGGGACCTCGCTGTTCCTGCGTAATCGCATAGTGGCCAACCAAGGCAAAACCCGACCAACCAGCGCCAATCTCTCTGCGCCATAGCTCCCGGGGCGGCTTAGTTCCCCAATCGACATCGAGTTCAACACCATCGACTTGTGCCCAGAAGCCGTTTCCGAGAAACCGTGGATAGTCTCGCCCGGTTTCTTCCCAATCACTGATCACGGTCGTCGCATCGGGAACGTCAAGTTGCTGGTCATGTTCGGCTGCCCACCGCCAGCGCCACCCGATAAAGCCCATGTTACCGTTGTTTATCAATTCAACGGCAGAGAAAAAAGCCAGCGCTGCCATCCACGGGGCAAGGCCGACACACCAGCGCACAGGCCGCGTAAAAGCCGTAGAACGAATGAACCAAATCGACAGTCCCAGCACAAGCACGATGGGGCCGACCGTCAGCGAGAAGTTTTTCGCATCTTGATCGGCCTCGCCGAACTGAAAAAGCACGCACGTCCCGACAATCAGGCCGGTCCAGACGAAAGGAAACCAGCGCCTTCTCATTCGAGGAGTACTCTTTGCTTCGACTTCGGTGTTGTCGACCTTCGCTTCATACTCTGGATTCATCACAGGCAACCGGCAATTCTCACATGAATCAATGGGCAAACGGCCACGCCGACAACGCTATACTAGGTGTCTCACAGGCAGCTGGCAACCGACCCTAAGGCTACTGCCTCGCTTGCTAGTTTACGCCATCACAGCTACAACGAAGCGTGTACTTACGTTTCCAACTCTCCGATTCAGATTCTTATGCCTGCCGATGCTTCGACATCGTTGTCTGGAAAGGTTGCCGTTGTAACCGGTAGCTCAAGCGGTATCGGTCGTGCAATCGCTGACCAGTTGGCCCAAGCCGAAGCTGAAGTTATCGTGCATGGGTCCCATAAGTTTGAACTTGCCGAACAGCTGGTTGAGGAACTTCGTGCCCAGGGGGCAGTGGCTAGAGCGTTGAAAGGCGATTTTTCGCAGGCCGACGAGCGTAACCGCTTCGTCGAACACTGCTGGCGACTTGCTCCTGTCGATATTTGGATCAACAATGCCGGCGCCGACGTGCTCACGGGCCAATCCGCCGAATGGACATTTGAGCAAAAACTAGAGCGCCTTTGGGAAGTCGATGTCTCGGGCACTGTCCAGCTATCTCGGAGTGTGGGAAAGCTCATGCAACAGCGAGGCAGTGGAGTGATCCTCAACATGGGTTGGGATCAGGCAGAACATGGCATGGACGGCGATAGCGGCGAGATGTTTGCCGCCGTCAAGGGTGCGGTTATGGCGTTTTCGCGCAGCTTGGCAAAATCGCTTGCCCCACAAGTGAGAGTCAACTGCCTGGCACCCGGTTGGATTCAAACTTCCTGGGGGCAAGAAGCCTCCGAGTACTGGCAACAGCGCGCCGCTGGCGAAGCACTATTACAGCGTTGGGGAACTCCTGAAGACGTCGCCCGAATGGCTCGCTTTCTTGTTTCCGACGAGGCATCTTTCATCACTGGCCAAGTGGTTCAGGTCAATGGCGGCCGTATCTGATCTTCCGGCCGTCTGATTTTCATGCAGCAACCGCATCTTCATTTTGTTACCGGTCGCCTGGCGCAACATGCGTTAGCAAGTGTTTTGCCTGCGCTTGCCGAGCAAGTGGGCTTTTGCTATTCCGTCGACGTATTGCCAATTACCGTTGCCGCGTTGATGACACCCACATGGATTGCCAAGCATATCCAAGTGCCCGGCGAAGCGACGCGTGTGATCATACCGGGGTACTGCGAAGGCGATCTCAAGCCGTTGAATTCGTGCATACGCATACCTGTAGAACGGGGGCCAAAAGATTTGAGACAGCTCCCCAACTACTTCTCACGCGAACCGCTGCCGGCCGAATATGGCGCCTACGATATCGAGATTATTGCAGAGATCAATCATTGTCCGCGGCGAACGCTGACGGAAGTACTCGAAGAAGCGGCCAATCTGAGTGCCGACGGGGCAGATTGGATTGACGTCGGTTGCGAACCCGGAGATGCCTGGCCTGGCGTTGGCGAGGTAGTTCGAGCATTGCGAGGCGCCGGGCATCGTGTTTCGATTGACAGTATGAACCCTAAGGAAATCGAGCCAGCGGTCCGTGCGGGTGCTGAGTTGGTGTTGAGCGTCAATACTTCAAATCGAGAAGCGGCTGCGGACTGGGGCGTCGAAGTCGTAGTCATTCCCGATGACCCAACGACGCTGGCGAATCTTGACGAGACTATAGATTACCTCGTGCAGCACGGCGTTCGACTACGGATTGACCCGATTCTAGAACCCATCACATTCGGGTTTGCTGCAAGCTTGGGGCGTTACCTCGACATCCGCCGCCGCTATCCCGATGTGGAAATGATGATGGGCATCGGCAACCTGACCGAACTGACCGACGTTGACTCGGCTGGCATTAACGCCCTGCTGCTTGGCTTTTGTCAGGAATTGGGCATCCGTAGCGTCTTGACCACTCAGGTGATCAATTGGGCGCGTAGCAGCGTACGAGAATGTGATCTCGCACGCCGCTTGATGCATCACGCAGTCAGCAATCGAGTGCTTCCCAAGCACCTGGAGGCTGGTCTCATCATGTTGCGCGATAAAGAGCTGGTAGAACCGTCGCTCGATGAAGTCAGCCGATTGGCAAGTGAAATCCGCGACAGCAACTACCGTATCTTTGCCGCCGCCGGTCAAGTGCATCTGGTAAGCCGTGATCTCCATCTGCGAGATGCCGATCCCTTTGTAGTGATGGAACAACTGCGCTGTGCCGGGCCAGGAAAGCAACTGCCGAAGAACCTCGACGCCGGCCACATCTTTTACCTTGGCTTCGAAATGTGCAAGGCACTGACTGCACTGACGCTTGGCAAGACGTATGTACAGGACGAACCGCTCGACTGGGGGCTGGCAACACGTGATGAAGGCACGCATTATCTTAGGCGATCCTCACGGAGCGATGAGCGTGACTAGCGACAGTGCAGCACAGAGCTCGGCAGCTGGGAGCTGCTTGCCGATTGTCGAGCCTCTCAATGGCACCTTGACCGCCGTCGAAGTATTCACGCGGTTGGCCTCTCGGCGTCATCCCATATTCTTCGATAGTGCAAGTAACGAAGCGGGTTACGGACGCTATTCGTTTATTGCCGCGGAGCCTTTCGACTGGCTAACCGTGCCGGCCGATGGCAGCGCTGGCCTCTCGCTGTTGGAGACTGCCTGCCAAGAGTATTGCACAACTGCGCGTGCAGATCTGCCGCCTTTTCAAGGCGGTGCGGCCGGCCTGTTTGGTTACGAATTGGGACGTAGCTTGGAGCAATTGCCCGCAGCGTCGACCGACGACTTCTCGCTTCCAGCACTTGCCGTTGGGCTGTACGACGTGGTGATTGCCTTCGACCATGTTACCGAGCAGAGCTGGATCATTTCGCAAGGGTTTCCTGAACAGGAGTTCGATGCGAGATTACGGCGTGCCAAGCAGAGGCTCTCTGAAATGCAAGACTGGCTGACACAAGAGCCCGTCGATCCCACAGGCTTTGACTGCGATGCAATCCCCAGTGAGGAACTTGCCGAGCAGTTTGAAGTCGAGTTCGACGCAACCACCAGCAACATGTCGGCCGATTACTACCGAGCGATGATCAAGAGAGCGATCGAGTACGTCCACGCAGGCGACGTTTTTCAGGTCAACCTGGCTCAACGGCTGCTTTGTCCCGCACAGTGCAATTCGTTAGAGCTCTACCTGCGGTTGCGAAAGCAGAATCCGGCTCCGTATGCCGCTTACTTCGATCTCGGACCTTGGCAAGTCTGCAGCACGTCGCCTGAGTGTTTCCTGACGCTGCGCGACGGCGAGGTTGAGACCCGCCCGATCAAAGGAACTCGCGGCCGCTCGCAGCATGTCGAGGCCGACTTGTTTGCCGGCGATGATTTGCAATCGAGCGAAAAGGATCGTGCCGAGAATGTAATGATCGTTGACCTAATGCGAAACGACCTATCTCGAGTATGCACCGCCGGAAGTGTTCATGTAGCCAAGCTTTGTCAGCTGGAGACTTACGCTTACGTGAAGCACCTGGTTTCAGTCGTACGTGGCAAGCTGCCTGCTGACGCCTCGGCATTCGATTTGCTGAAGGCGTGCTTTCCCGGTGGCTCGATTACAGGCGCCCCGAAGATCCGCGCGATGGAGATCATTGCCGAGCTGGAGCCTACCGCGCGTGGAGCCTATTGCGGCTCGCTAGGCTACATAGGCTTTGACGGGCGGATGGACAGTAGTATCTTGATAAGAACCATTACCGCGGGCCAAGGCTGGTGGCAAATACCGGTCGGCGGCGGTATAGTCGCCCAGTCCGACCCAGACGAAGAGTATCGAGAAACCTGGCACAAAGCCCGCGGCATGCTTGCCGCCCTGACTCCCGACTCCTGACTCCGCTTTGCTCTTACTAATTGACAACTACGACAGCTTTGTACACAACCTGGCACGCTACTTCGAACGGTTGGGCCAAGAGACCGTCGTGGTGCGCAACGACGCACTCGATATTGCGAAGGTCTTCGAATTACAGCCGTCAGCCATTGTATTATCACCGGGACCTTGTACGCCCGATGAGGCAGGCGTCTCGCTAGGGCTGGTGCGCGAGTTTCACGACAAGCTGCCGATTTTGGGCATTTGCCTAGGACACCAGACCATAGCCGCCGCACTCGGGGCGCGTGTCCTGCGTTCCAACGAGCCGATGCATGGACGCACATCCAGTGTTCACCACGGGAAGACTCCGCTCTTCTCGCAGATTCCCTCCCCATTCACTGCCTGCCGTTACCATTCGCTCGTCGTCGATCCTCAAACTCTCAGCAAGCGGATGCTAGTCACCGCAAGGACAGACGATGGTACGGTAATGGCTATCGAACACGTCGAGTATCCCGTCTTTGGCGTCCAGTTTCATCCCGAGGCAGTGCTGACCGAGCACGGTTACCAATTGCTGGCAAACTTTCTGTCGCTTGCAGGCCTCTCTATAGGGGAAGATGTCGCGTGCCTGACTGTTTCTGAGCTGCGCACCGAAAAGGAAGAGATGCCCCCGCTGCCACAGCAACCTGTCACGTTTTAATCGACGATCCTGCCCATGGACTCTGCAAAGCTACCCGAACTCGGACGCGATGGCTGCATCGTCGAGGGCATCGTGACGACACTCAATCCTGATCACTCGGTCAACATCTCACCGATGGGTCCGATTGTCGACGCCCCGACCGGCCGGCTCGTACTACGACCGTTTCGCACTTCAACGACTTTCCAAAACTTGAAACGCACCGGCCAAGGGGTGTTTCATATTACCGACGACGTCGAACTGTTTGCTCAAGCGGCTGTTGGCCAGCCTGTGCCTCTTCCACAACTCACTCCGGCAACGGCAGTGGAAGGATTTGTACTAGCCGAAGCTTGCCGCTGGTACTCATTTCGGGTGGCATCGCTCGACGACAGCGACGAGCGCGTGCAGGTGGTTGCCGATACGGTCGCCGCGGGAAGGATTCGAGATTTTCTAGGCTTCAACCGCGCGAAACATGCCGTGATCGAAGCCGCGATTCTTGCCACCCGCGTACAATTCATCCCTGCGGAAGAGCTCCGCGCCGACTTTGCTCGCCTGGCGTCGCCCGTCAATAAAACTGGTGGCGCAGCGGAGCTTCGCGCATTCCGGTTTCTTGAAGATTATCTCGATCGCCAACTGGGACTGACATGAGCGCAATTGTCCGCGTCTCGGCGCCGAGTCGACTTCACTTTGGACTCCTGCGATTTGCACAGCAGGCGGGCCTGAGCTTTGGCGGCCTGGGGATGACGATCCGCGAGCCACGAACAATTGTTGAACTGCAACTGGCTCCCGAGTGGCAGGCGGCAGGTCCGCTGGCCGAACGTGCTCTGGCGTTTGCCAAACGGGCTGTGCAATCTTGCGAAACATATCTTGATAGCGCTTTTCATATCCGAGTTTGTAAAGCTCCGCCGCCTCACTCTGGCTTAGGAACCGGGACGCAACTCGCGTTGGCCGTTGCGCGCGGAGTTCGCGAGCTCTTGCAATTGCCAGCGCTCGACGCTGCCGGTTTGGCTGCATGCGTGGGTCGTGGCAAGCGGAGCGCCGTCGGCAGTCACGGGTTTCTGCAAGGTGGGCTCATTTGGGAAACTGGTCGTCCGGCCGCTGCTTCGCTCGGAGTACTCGCGCGGCGTGTCGAGATTCCTGCCCATTGGCGAGTGCTCCTCTGCTCGCTACCGCAACAACCGGGGTTGCATGGCGAACGCGAAGCAGCCGCATTCGAAAGCCTGCCGCCAGTGCCTAAGGAAGTCACGGCGGAACTGTTGGCATTAGCCGAAGAGGCGATTCTGCCTGCTGCAGAGGCTGCCAATTTCGCTACATTCGCCGACGCCGTGCACGACTACGGCCGGCTTGCGGGAAGTTGCTTTACGGCAGTGCAAGGCAGCTCATTCGCCTCACCGGCGATTGGGCACTTTGTGGACCAACTGCGCGAACACGGAATCCGTGGCGTAGGGCAATCCTCCTGGGGCCCCACAGTCTTCGCCTTGGCCGCCGATGCCGCGCAGGCGGCGACGTTAGCCGAACGCGCTCGA
>JAGQOW010000176.1 GCA_020427155.1 Planctomycetales bacterium
CATTGAGCGGCCGATGGCCGACATCATCTCAGGAAACTCAAAGCACGTCCCATCGGTCCGCTCTAATGCGTAGTTAGATGCCAGCGCCACTCAGGTGCAAGGCGACCGCTCTCGCATCTTCGCGGCGTCGGAACAAGTACTCAAGCTTGCACGCACCAAACTCTCGCTCAAGCTCAAGCATGCGAATTGGATGGTTTCCGAACCGAAACGACCTGCCCGTGGCGTTACCCGGAAGGCGGTACACACCGTATGAGCGGGGATCGGTGAGCGGACCGTCTGCGCGCACCGAACTCGGCGAGATAGCACGAGCGAGGAACACGTCGATGGACTTCACGAGGCCTCCGTTCTGGCATCTAACGCCGCATTGAGCGGCCGATGGCCGACATCATCTCAGGAAACACCAAGGCCCGTCCCATCGGTCCGCTCTAATGCGTAGTTAGCTGTGGCCGCCCACCGGCTGAATCTTGTCGCTTTAACTGTAGCGCAACCAGCAATAGAGATTGACGCTCAGCGCCGCGAGAAAGATTGCCGGGGCAAGGAACACCGCAAGAGTGGTTGAGCGAGTCATCGTCGAAAGGCTAGAAAGATCTGCCCACGTCTGCACAAGGGCGCCAACAACGGCACAACCAACTATCACAAAGAGGCCCCACGAGACCCAATCATTACCGTTGGAAAGGGCTGCCGCAGCCTTGGCAGCGATGATTGTTGAGGCGACTACCGCCGCAGCATGCTCCCACCGCGCAGTGGATGAGAGATGACGCCAGGAGTGCTTGTACGGCAGGATCGCCACAGCTAACGCCGCATTGAGCGGCCGATTGCCGACATCATCTCAGGAAACTCAAAGCACGTCCCATCGGTCCGCTCTAATGCGTAGTTGGGCAGCACTAGTCACCTGTCCACACATGCTGCCACGACCCAGACTTGTTGCAGTACACAGCTTGAGTGGACTCGACCTTACCAAACACTGCGACGGAGTTTTCGCAGGTCAGCGGGCTCGACTCGTTTGAGCTCCGCTGCGCTTCCTCGATGGCAGAAACATAGGTTCCTCGAGGCCCAACGTCTACGTACAGGCTGACCCGATCTTCAGGCCACTTCGCCAGCTCATGAAACTCCCAACTGGCCTCTCGCGACATGGCGGCGACTACCAAACCACCATCTCCAGACTTTGAAGATAGACCGAGAATCCAGTCTCGGGCTCCATCGCCATCGAAGTCGGCGGTTGCAACGCCGAGACATCCGCGACCCTGATCTTTCTTGCTCCAACGTACATACTCAGCAAGATTGTCAGTCTCTTTCGGAACCCGATATGACGAAAAGCTGCTGCCAAGCGCAGCACCCAGCTCACTTGGCACCGCGTTAGCACACGAATCGGCAAGTGAGGTGGCAGGAACCAAGTAAGCGGCGAAGACAAGGACGCGCATGTCGTGTGCTGCCCAACGCCGCATTGAGCGGCCGATGGCCGACATCATCTCAGGAAACATCGAAGCACGTCCCATCGGTCCGCTCTAATGCGTAGTTAGCCGTCAGCGCCAGAACTTCCACCATGGACGGCTTTCCGATGCCGTAGAACTCGATGTACTTGAGTCAGCTAGCTGCTCACCGTCTGGACCGTAGAGTTCCCCTTCGTCACCCTGAACACGAGCGCCCAGAGCGAGGGCGACCGCATGCATTTTTCGGCGGATCTCCTCATCAGGATTCTTCACCGACACGATTCCCTTCGAATAGTAGAACCAAGCCTTGTTGCCTTCGAATCCATGGCCGGAGAATGCACTCCATACAGCGAGACCATCGCTCTCGACTCGAATCACGTCGCCACCGGGCGTGCGGGCTTCTGCGACGCCCTCTTCAGTGAACTCGACATCGCTGTCTAGGTAGGCTTTCCACTCATCAAGCGAAATCTCTGGCCCGGTATCCTCAAACCATTCAGGCTTGCGGGTAATGTGCAGGTCATAGCCCACGCAAGTTCTCCATGACGGCTAACGCCGCATTGAGCGGCCGATGGCCGGAAAAGTATCAGGAAACATCGAAGCCTGTCCCATCGGTCCGCTCTAATGCGTAGTTGGGCTGGCGGGCTCTCTGATTGCCGCCTTGAAGACACTCGCGACCACGTTAAGCGAGGGACCCAGACGCATGGGCTGGCTTCTGACTCGGGTGCTCGCCAAATCGAACGAGGACTTCGGCACGCTGAGGCATGAGGTGGCGAATATGCCCGGACTCACCGCGGAACGTGGCTCGACCCCGGAGGTGCGAACGATCGCCTCGACGATGACTGACCTCATCACCACCCGCAGCCCAACGCCGCATTGAGCGGCCGATGGCCGACATCATCTCAGGAAACTCAAAGCACGTCCCATCGGTCCGCTCTAATTCGTAGTTAGGCTTGCCTAATCGCAAGTATCACTGACACGATGGCCAAGAGTACCCCGAGGCCAGCCAGCGAGTTGGCTATGAAGGTGTAGTGGCGTCGGGTGCCACGACCATGAAAAAAGTCAGCCAATTGGCACAAGGCAAACAAGAGCATACAGACGAGGGCTCCTTCCATGAGCCAAGCAGATTCCCCGTGGAGCTCCAGGACCCTTCGCCGCCCGAGAGGAAAATGCATCCTATCGACAGCGATGCTATATGCCCCATACGCCAAGAAACCGAGGGCAAGAAGAACTCGCCACAGCCTCTCAGATAGCGTATTCGCGCGGGGATCCTCGTCCGGTTCCATGCAAGCCTAACGCCGCATTGAGCGGCCGATGGCCGATTTCATCTCAGGAAACATCGAAGCACGACCCATCGGTCCGCTCTAATGCGTAGTTAGACGCTGGACGCAAGATCATCTCGGCTCACGACCGCTTCTCTTCGCGAGATCAGCCATGAAGAGGACTAGACCGACCAGAAGGAAGATGCCGCCAGCTGCCTGAAACCCGGTGTTGGCCGTGTACCAACCCACAAGCAGGACGAGCGCGCCAACTACACCAATTGCAAAGCTCACGGAAGAATGTTTCTGAGGCAACGCGATCATCCCTCGCAGTGACTGGAATTGGTAGCGTCTAACGCCGCATTGAGCGGCCGATGGCCGATATCGTCTCAGAAAACATCGAGGCCTGTCCCATCGGTCCGCTCTAATGCGTAGTTAGACTTCGCCCTAGATCGGGCAAAACATTTCGTCTACGAACGTTCCGTAGAGCTCACCTGTGACAGTAAACCAAAGCATGATGTTCTGCCCGCATGTGCCATGAATTGTCAGAGTGGCCTCGTCGCCGTAAGAAAACCAGATGCGACGATAGAAAGCCTGACCCGCAGTAACCAGATCTTCTTCAACCAAGACAAGCGATGCCCGGTCCGATGCGAGCGCCGGGAACTGGCGCATCAACTTTGTCTTCAACTCCTCCGTGCTGAAGCGGACAACGACGGCGGTGCCGGGCGGCAACGCTTGATAGTTGGCGCGATCGTAGGCCGGCTCGGCTGATTCCGGAAGCGCAATTGGCTCGGGCAACCCACGGTACGGCGCGGATGAACACCCCACGAGCAGCGCGGAACAAGCAATCAGCGACGAGGACAGTATGCGCATGTCTAACGCCGCATTGAGCGGCCGATGGCCGACATCATCTCAGGAAACACCAAGACACGTCCCATCGGTCCGCTCTAATGCGTAGTTAGGTTTTGACGCCTACTTTCCACCCAGCGCAGCATGCAAGTCAGTGACGCGCATGGATCTAACGGTGAGCTGCCCTTCATCGTCGGGTGTCCATCGTTGGATCATGTAGGGATAATAGCCCGTCACAAGCCAGATCGCTTCCTGAAGGCGTAAACCCCAAGCGAGTTCCTTTGGCATTACCCACGCGATCTGACGCCCGGCGTGCCGTTGCATACCAGCACGTGTGAGGTGGCGTTGCACAAGCTTCACATCACCTGAGAGCGTAGCGGTGGCCTCCTCGTCTCTCACCGGGAGTACTGACGGGACGCGAATCTGCTCGATGCTCAGACTGAGGCCAGCGCCTTCAAAGTCTCCCAAAGCCTCACAGGCATAGGCTAACTCGTCGCCCGATAGGGGCTCGTCGAGATAGTAAACCGGGAACGCTTCGGAACTCATATCGAAACCTAACGCCGCATTGAGCGGCCGATGGCCGATATCGTCTCAGAAAACATCGAAGCACGTCCCATCGGTCCGCTCTAATGCGTAGTTAGACAACTGCCTACCACGGCCAGTTTCCGAGGTAGAAATAGTACTCGTGCTCCGTTCCTGTCTTTGGATCGGAGTAGCTGTAGGTGTCGCACAGAGGCGGAGCACCGAGCAGGCTGAAGTTGCACTCTGTCGAGTATCGGCTCATCAGCTTGTAGCCGGCTGGCACGTTCTCCTTGAGCCAGTACCGCTGCAAGTCGGTTCGATTCTTGCGGTCGTTGGGTTGGAGCGGGTGGTCTATGCCCGCGATCACGATCGGGCTCTCAGATGTGGCCGGCGCCTCCGAGAATTCATAGCACTCCCAAAGGGCCTGGTCTTCCCCGATGTGATTATGTGCGGCCAGCTTGGGGAACACCCCAACCTTTGAGGAGTCGCCAACATCGGTGGCAACCAGGGCGGCACCAAGCGCTAGGGCAACGATCACGTTCATATGTTGTCTAACGCCGCATTGAGCGGCCGATGGCCGATATCATCTCAGGAAACATCGAAGCCTGTCCCATCGGTCCGCTCTAATGCGTAGTTAGATTGGCACGGACAAGGCTAGACTTTCACTACCACCAGGCCCGCAGAAGAAAGCGCTTCTCCGGAGCGAGGTTGAAATCGAACCACAGGAATGAAGTAGCAGAGGCAGCAATTAGTCCCGCGATCGATAGACCAATCTTCTCGGGCCAGGTTCTCCCAGCAGCGCCAACCCACACGACCAAGCACAGCCAAAGAAGCCCGGCCACAGAGAATAAAATGCCAAGAGGGAGCCCGAAGAAGTAGAGAAACGCTGCCACGGAGAAAATGGCGGGGGACAAGAAAGCGGCCCAAAGGACCCTTGCCATGGGCGAACGTTCTCCTACATAGACTCGATGCTCGGAAGAGTCGCTCATAGACAATCTAACGCCGCATTGAACGGCCGATGGCCGATATCGTCTCAGAAAACATCGAAGCCTGTCCCACCGGTCCGCTCTAATGCGTAGTTAGATTGCAGCGCTCGAATGCCACCTGACGCCCTGTCATTCGGTATCAGTTGAGGAAGAACTAAGGCTGTGCCGCGAAAGGACAGTGATCAGCTGACGAAGCTCTGCGTTTTCGTCACGAATTCGATGAATCTGGGTGAGCACGTCATTGGCAAGAATGATAAGCAGAAAAACTGAATACACGAAGAAGACTGAAACGGCTGCGACTGTGCTCAGCACACCAGAATGAGCGAACCACGGCACTAACAGAGCCAAACCGAAAACTACCAGAACCCGACTGCGTGGGAAGGCGGAGATCAGCTCTTTCGAGCGCGAACGCCTGCGCTCCTCCTCTTTCGCCAGATCGGAAGCGATATCGTCGCGAAGGCTCATAGTGAGTTCTCCACCCAGAGGATCGACACTTCTCGGATTGCCGCCACGGTCGCCACTGCAATCTAACGCCGCATTGAGCGGCCGATGGCCGATATCGTCTCAGAAAACATCGAAGCCTGTCCCATCGGTCCGCTCTAATGCGTAGTTAGGTGGCAGCCTAGACGTGCGTGAGCATCAAGCAGTAGCCATCTGGATCATAGACCCGAAACTCCCCTTTCGGACAGAAGGGAGGGTAGGTCATCTCTCCTACGTCAATACCCAGCTGCTTCAGTTCTCGGTACTTCGCTTCAATGTCAGAGAAGTAAAGGTAGAAGAGCACAGCTTGCTGCTCAGGAATGACAGGCTCGGAAGCCCTCGCGAGCATCAGGTGCGCATTCTCAGACTGCAAGTGCACCCAAGTTGGTTCTTCCGATCCGGGCGGACAGAATGTGTGGTCGACAGCGAAGCCGAGAACCAAGTAGAACTCGATTGAGGACGGGACGTCTGACACATGGGCAAAAGCAACAAGGCCCTTGAGTTTGGAACTCGCCATGACCCACCTGCCACCTAACGCCGCATTGAGCGGCCGATGGCCGACATCATCTCAGGAAACACCGAATCACGTCCCATCGGTCCGCTCTAATGCGTAGTTAGACGCCTACTCGGGGTCGTAGAACAAGGGCTGATAGATGCCTGGATCAACTTCATAAGAACCGCCAAGTTGAACGGGTCGCAACTCTGGGAATCGAACCCAGATGGGCTCTGCGAGGTCTAGTGAAACAGTGGCCATGGCTCTCCCCACCGCGTGTCGGTACTTGTCCCAGTTTGCCTTGTCGTCGTGGTCCTTGACGTAGGCTGCGGTCTCGTCAAGAAGCCCCACGGTCTTTAGAAGCGCAAGGCTCAGCTTTTCCGCCTCGTCTCGGGTCATGTCAACGTCTCGCATAGGCGTCTAACGCCGCATTGAGCGGCCGATGGCCGATATCATCTCAGGAAACATCGAAGTGTGTCCCATCGGTCCGCTCTAATGCGTAGTTAGCCATTGCCTCCAGCGAGGCAGGCCCGGTGGAGGATGTCGAGGCAGCTGAAGACATCGATTACATCGACCATCGGAGCCTCTCCTTTCTCATGCTGGTACCGCCATACTTCGAAGGCATTTCCAATTCGGCGAAGCATGTCATGCATTGAGCCTTGCTCAGGTAGCCCCTTTTCAGAAAAGTAGCGTGCTCGGATCTCTTCTAGACGGCTTTTCATTTGCTCCGGAAGCCGATCGTATTGCGCAAGAACATCGTGGCCTCCGTTATAAGCAGCTCGCCCGATCAGATTCAACGTCTTAAGGTAGATCTCGATGCCGAAAGATCCGTTGACGACGAACGGTGCGATTCCGGCTGGGTCTGACGGAACTTCGGAAAGCAATGACTCATATACGAGCTTCGCGGCCCGCCCGAATGAATAGGCCTGCATCAATCCTCGACTGATCTGATTCGAGTTGGCAGGAAGGCCCTTCGAAGCGAGCAGTCGACGTCCCCCCGGTTTTGAGTAGCACGGCGATTTGGAGTCCAATCCCTCGGAGCAAGGAGATTGGACGTGAAGAAGCGATTTTCGGAAGAGCAGATCATCGGGTTTCTGCGTGAGGCGGAGGCCGGGATGCCGGTCAAGGAGCTGTGCCGGAAGCACGGCTTCAGCGATGCCTCGTACTACGTTTGGCGCAGCAAGTACGGCGGCATGAACGTCTCCGAGGCCAAGCGGCTGCGCGAGTTGGAGGCGGAGAACGCCCGCCTCAAAAAGCTCCTGGCCGAATCCATGCTCGAGATTGAAGTCACGCGCGAGGTGCTGCGAAAAAAGTGGTAGCCGCACCGGCTCGTCGAGAGATGGTGCGGTATCTGGTTGGCCGGGGCCTGAGTGAGCGTCGCGCGCTGTCGATGGTGCGGATGAGTGCCAGCGCGCTGCGCTACCAGCCGCGGCCGGATCGAAATGTGGAGCTGCGGGCCAAGATTCTGGCGCTGGCACAGCGGCATCGCCGGTACGGCGTCGGGATGAT
>JAGQOW010000177.1 GCA_020427155.1 Planctomycetales bacterium
CCAGATCAATGCCGACAAAACGGCGCAGCGCGGTGCTGTCGAGCAGCGCATCCTCGCAAGCGGCGTCGGCCAGGTTGAACCACTGTTGCACGAAGTACATGCGCAACATGCGCTCAAGGCCAACCGGCGGACGTCCACGGCCGGGCTTGGGATAGAACGGTGCAATCACCGCGCACAGTGCCGACCATGGCACGAGACCTTCCATCGTCGCGAGGAACACATCCCGACGCGTCGGACGACGATGCAGCTCGAAACCTTCGGCCTGATCAGCCGCCATCGACAGGGTCTGCTGTTTCATGGTTCATGCGCTATGGACTGAAAGCGATATCTTCGCCGATCGGGATGACTTGTTCAGCGTTGCCCTAATTGCAACTAGCGACACTGCGTGTCGCCTATGAGTGTTCCGATATGTCCTGTCTGTGGCATGGGGATTATTGCGCTGTTCGATAGTCTGGGCAGCTACACTTGCGGTCGCCCAGAAATGCCCGCAGACCTGCCACATTGAAACCTCTTGTGCCGGAACGGACCAACCGTTGGAGACCGAATCATTGGCGAGTAGCGATTTCCTGTCTGAAATTCTCACTGAAGTCGACACGGACATCACCAGTGAACTGAATCTTGACCCATTGGGGATGCTCGTCGTCTGGTCGACTTTCGGTCAGGCAATTTTCCAACACCGGATCAGTTCCGTATCACATGATGTCCGGAACTTTACGTTGAACTTGTTCAACCATTGGGTCATCAAGACACTCGTTGAGGACGCGACCATCACGCTCGGGTCCCGGATGAAGAACGATCCTGCCTATGCGGGTCGCGGCAAGGAATCCATGGCCTTCAAGCAGGCCTGCCTCATCTATCTTGAGAACCTCTTCGTCTACAGCATGATCGAGCAGGAAAGACGGGCAACGACTTCCGGCGTTATCGGCATCTCGAAGGCTCGTCAGCGATGGAGTCAAACGGAGGGGAATCCACGACTGCTGTTCAGTCACACGCCTGAAGCCCATGTGCTGGTTCGGCAGCACTCTTTGGGTGTTGCGGGACGATACAAGACTCCATTGGTGGAAATGGGGTTCTTTGACAGACGATACGACTACGCGATTCCAAACCAACGTGACCATTGGATGGATGTCGATGAACTGGGCAAACGCTCCAAGCGTCTCGACAAGTTGCGCAAGCTAGTTGTGCAGCATCTGGCGGTACTGGTATCGGAAAATGCGGCGAAGCCTTATCGCGACTACCAACACATTGAAAGCTCGCTCAAACGGGCATTTGTTGAGGCATTCAAATCCCCGCAGGAGGTCGGCAAATACTCCCGCGACTTCTGGCTAAGGGCGAGCAATTTGGATGAAGGCGCGGCGGGTGCTCTCGGCCAGGTCATGAGCAAGACCATGTCTGGCGTCGACTCTCATGGAAGCAATGACTTGCCACTTTTCAATGAGCAGGTATTCCAGCGAGCCCAAGACACAAGTGGCCTTGATCAAGGTGAGAGGCTCAAGCTGCAACATGTTCAAGACCTGGAACCTTTTCTAGGCGAAGTGGACCTCCTGTTCACACTCACGCTAAGTGCCAAAGAGCAATCGCTGGATGATATTGAACGAAAGTGGACAGGCCTGGGCCGCGACAACGACACGCTACCGCGGCTACGGCAACGCGTTGTCCTATCACCGTTGCTGCGTGAATCCACGCAAGGGCTGGCCAACTTCCGCCTCGAGGGGCTGTTGAAGTGCGCGGAGCCGGGCGACATCGCCGAGCTTGTCTCTCGTGTCATCGACTTCCACTCGGCCATCATGACGAAGCGGGGGCAATCGCCGTGGGTTCGGCAGCAGAGCGACGGCACAATCCATAGTGACGTCCGGGTGCGTGATGTGCCACTCCGCAGGGATCGCCCGGTTGGAAAGTGGATACATGAGTACTACCTGCCGCAGTTCAGGAACCTCTTATCTGGCTTCGGGGGGGAGACATGAAGCTCCTCAAGGAACTCGAGCAGCAAGTCCAAGGGCTACCAAACATCCGTCGAGCATGGTTCACCACGTTCACCTTGGATGTCGGTTTCTTTGAAAAGCATGTCTTGCCCGTTCTCCTTGGAATGGATGCACCAACACGTCGGTCAGACTACGAAAGGATGCAGCAGCGCATTTCCGAGGACGAGATCGACGTTCGCATCTTTTGCGACGAACGAATGCTTGATGCCAGGCAAGTCAAGCAAACGGCCATTCCAATCCACGGGTTGCTTCCGAGCCGGACCAAGAGCCAGCGCAAGGTCTTTGATGACGAGTCCTTGTTCCACCCCAAGGTAGTGTTCATTCAGGATGAAAAGGGCCGATCCCTCCTGGGAGCTGGCAGCGCCAACCTGACCGTTAGCGGGTGGGGGCGCAACCAGGAGTGCTTCGCCTTCCGCGAGGTGAGTTCCAGGAGGCAATACCGGCAAGTTCATGACTTCTTCGATGCCATCCAAGCAACCGTGCCGGGCGATCGCTGCTTGTCCCGCCCGGATGAGGTTAGGGGACTAAAGCGCGGTGACCGCGATTGGGCCTTCGTGCACAGTTATTCGGATAGAGATTTCTTGGAGATTCTCCTGAAGGATTTGGACTCGCCGGCGCTTAGCGTGTGGTCGCCGTACTTCTCAGCCGACCTGCCTACGCTCCTGAGACGGATTCGAAACCGATTCGATGAGAAGCTGCCGTTCGCGATCGTTCCTGATCGCGCCGCTGACCGAACGATCCGTACCCGATGGACCGACGCACTCGAGCAGATGCTAGCTGAGGAATCCCTGACGTTCCACGACCGCCCCACAGCTCATGACACCGACGTTGAAATGACGCATGCCAAGCTGTGGCAAGCCAATGATGGAAGCTCAAGATCGGGTCGCATTGGGATCGGATCATGGAACTGTACCGAGCCGGGGTCAGCTAGTTTTGAGCGGCGCAATGTTGAAGCCGGCATCATCCTTCCGCTGACGAGAACAACGCCTATCATTGGAAAGCCAATGGTCCTCAACGAGGCGGACTTTGCCACTGCGGAGGCGCTGGAAGAAGAAGCCCTGAAACCACTGAACCCGATCTCGCCGGTTGACCTTCAGGTTGTCTTCGACTGGCAGGACGGTACTTACCAGGTCAACGGTGAGATCCATGGGGGTGGGGAGAGTGTGAGCTACGCCCTGCGGCTGCCTGGCGTGGCCAGTACGCTGCCGCTACAGCGATCGTCAGGCACATCCTCCTTTGACACATTGCGTGTGGAGATCAAGAAAGGTGACGCGCTGCTTGTCGACCATGCCTATGAGGTGTGGGTCAACGAGCAGATGATCCATCGCGGGTTGGTTCAGGAGATCAACCTGAACTATCGACGGGGCTTTTCTTATGACTCGCTCGGCGACCTTCTGGACGACCTAAGCAACGAAACGGAACCCGAAGAAAGCATGGCGCTGTCATTGAGAAGCGTCCTCCGTGATCGGGACGAGGCCAATGAGGCGTCCGACAAGTCTGGGGACGTGCTTCACGTTGGTAACATGACCTACTTCCGCATGTTCCGGGCATTTGAGGCCTTTCGACGCAAGTTGGCCGATTTGGCCAAAGCCGATTGGGAAGCGTTGGAGCAGTTGCTGTTTATTCGCCCTGGATGCCTGCATGAGCTCGTCGGAAAGGTCAACGAGCACGTTGACTCCTCGACCAATCAGGTCATGAACTGGCTCCTGCTGAAAGAGCTCCACGCGCTCTGGGATCTCGCCGGTGAAAAACGAGACCAGCGTAGGACAGAACCCAAACGCTGGAACGAGCTCAAGCCGCGCAACCCTGACGACCACATGCCGGCCTTCCTAAAAGGTGCTGACGCCACAGCTCGAAAACGCCTTCTTGAGGAGGGTGGCTATGCAACCTGATCCCTGGGGTGCCCTGACGCCGGAGGAGGTCGCTAAGCACGTTTCCTTCGATACGTCCCAACCAGACTGGAGCTACAAACCCGAAGACCGCTCGATGGCGACGCTTCAGGCAGAAGGGGTCGCAGGACTATGGAACAGGCTTTCTATCCATGGCGCAGCGCTCCTGGCTGATGAGGTGGGTACCGGCAAGACGCTTCAAGCCTTGGGCGTGATGGCCCTTTTGTGGCAGATGCAGCCTGACGCAAAGGTGCTCGTCATGGCCCCCAATCGGGACATTTGCCGACATTGGGCTCGCGAGTACAGCAAGTTTGTCCGCTCCCACTATCGGCACACCGACAACCTCGTCCGCATGGCTGCCGGCGAGAGCATGGTTCCCGTTCATGGGGCACGCATTGTCAAAGGCCTACACGACTTGGAATTTGAGGTTTCCAAGGGCGACTGCAACTTTTTCATCTCGACGATCCACTCCCTTAGCGGCCTCGCCAGAGACCATCAGGACGAATGGGGCGAAAAAATCGGTGTCGTAAGAAGGGAGGCCCGGAGGATCCACCGCAGCCTGATGCGGTCCCTGTCTGGTCGTGGGTTTGACCTACTCGTCCTTGATGAAGCCCACTACTTCCGCAACAGGGATGGGGGCACCCAACGCGCTCACGCGTCTTTGGAGTTCTTTGGAACGACCGGTGACAGGCTCGCCCAAAGGTCGCTGTTGCTGACGGCAACTCCTAGCCATGCCGCGATGGATGACGTCAAAGCCATGCTCAGCTATGTCATGGATGTTGGCGACGAGTCACCAGCGGACCTTCTCAAGAAGTTGGCGCTGCGTCGCCTTCGCCGAATGGCGGGCCGTGACCGCGACACCCTGCACGAAAGGGCGTTTCAAAAGTCCGCCTACCGCCACGAACAGGCGCGGCCAGCGACATTCGCCAATGATTCATCAGCAGAGCTGTTCTTCGCGCTGTACCAGAAGAAACTTGTGCAGATTCAGGCTGAAAGCGGCCGTCGATTCCTCTACGGGTACCTGGAAGGGTTTGAATCTGCGCCAAAGACTGGGCTTCAGCCCGATCAGGTGGAGGATGATGCGACGGAGAAGCGAGACTACCATCATGCGCCCGATACCCAGGTGTTGTCGGACCTCGCCAAGGCCTTCGAACTCTTGGGTGGGCCACCCGACCATCCGAAATACGACAAGCAGGTCGAAATTTGCACGCCCCGCGACGTGTTCGATGCGGGGCTGGCTTTGCACGAGAACAAACATCTGGTGTTCGTCCGCCGGATTCCATCTGTCCGGGAAATCACGCGACGGATCAATCGAGCGTATGACCGACAGCTAGCACGTCGGATCGTTGGCGCGCTTGCCCCTGAATCAGCCCACGGTCTTGAGGACGAATGGGAGAAGCACAATTGGTCGCGAGATTTCTTCAATTCGAGGATTGCTCCCCTTTCCGACACAACGTTCTCTGATGGACGGGACGACGAATTTGACACGCCCCGAGAAGACAACACCGCCGATGATGATTTGGACGAATCAGTTGTCGGCTCCCAGATTGCGAATTTGTTCGTCGTAAAGAAGGCAGGTAGCGATAGAAGTACGCACTGCTCCAATTTCCGTCTTCGTCTCAGAAACTCCGACAGCATTCTTTCGCTCCTGCTCGAACCCGCGCTTGACTTCAAGCAGGACTGCTACCGGCACTACACGCGCAGGCAGTCGGGCTCCCGTTGGCGAGACGAGTACGCGTCAATAGCAAGGGAGTCTCGCCAGCCTGATTCGCCCGTGCACGTTCAAGAGCTGGAGAATTTCGATAAGCCCATGCCGACGCTTTGGGGAAAGATGTATGCCCATCTCACGAAGCGCGAGCGCTGCCTTCTAAATCGATTGGTTGAGCAGAAGCGTGTCGAGAGCTTTGCGGAGTATGTGAAGCACGGATTCGTGTTTGCCAGCCCGGTGATGGTCGAACTGTTTTGCTGGCACGTCGAGTTTTCTCGTCGGTGCTCCACTGGTCTTGCTCACCCCAGGTACTTGGAGTTCATAGACTTCATTGAGAAGCGATTGGAGAGATCGCTGGCACTGGCTTACTTCCGATCAGCGTTGGCCTCCTTCGAAACGCTGAGCAATGATTTCGTGGACGCCGATCGTGGACAGGACTGGAACGTGCTTTCTCGGCTGCATAGCCCCGCGGCGTTTGCCAGCGGCGAGGTGTCTGATCGGCATCGCCTAATCCTGGGGTTCAACACACCTTTCTTCCCCAACGTGCTGGTTGCCACGTCCGTGCTTCAGGAGGGAGTAAACCTCCACCTGCAATGTACGAAGGTTCATCACTACGGTATCGCGTGGACGCCCGGCGACAATGAACAGCGGGTCGGTCGCGTCGATCGTCTGTTCGGAAAGGTCAATGAACAGCTAGCAAAGAATGGCGCTGCGGACCTTGGGATCTACTACCCATATCTCGAGCGATCGTTGGACGAAGAACAGTTGGCTGCGTTCGTCGAGCGCAAGTACTACGTGGAGAGCATGATGGATCGCTGCCAGCTGGAGAAGGAAGATTCCGGCATCGACTTGCGGCATTCGCATCGTGAGTGGAGCCAGTACCTCCGAACCCCCGCGGAGGACGCCGACAGCCAAACTGCTGATGACCCGTATCCTTTCCGAGACACCGACAAGAAGCCGCCGGGAAAGTACCGTCCAGCCGATTCAGGACGCGACAACTAACCCAGTCGCTTGCTCGGGCCCCAGTGCAGGGCAGGGGTTGCCAGCGGCATTGCGTCACAACGCCACGTCACCTTCGATGTCTTCATCTAGGTCAATGTCATGCCCGGCGCTAGCCGCCATCGCTTTGGTCAAGGATTCTGGCAGTCCCTGAAGATTGCGCCCCAACGCAATATCCTTTTCCAGAAGTCGCAGATAACTTTGAAGAGCCGGGTCTTCATGCTCGGCCTGGGCTCGACTCAACAGCACTACACCCTGGCGCAGCTCAAAGGCGATTTCGCTGCCTTCGCGGACACCCAAAGCGTCGCAAACAGCCTGCGGTAGCGTGAGTTGCCCGTTCGGGCCAAGGACAGCGATAGCAACAGGCTTGGACACGGTCGCAGGCTCTTTTGGGGTCCACGCACTATGTTACCTACGTGGAGCGAATGCTCACCATTCACATGAGGGCTGGCAGGCAGATGGTTTCCTTCGACTGATCAGGACGCCGGTGCCTGCTGGAACTCTTCAAGCCATCGGACCCCAACCATGTCGCATTTGTTGCGACAACGATGATGCAAACTAGAGATCGTCTTGCGGAGAACAGACATGACCATACCAGCAGAGCGCACTCGCTCATTGCTTCATGCGGGAGGGTTTCTGGTCGAGCTGGCCAGGAACGAGTCGCTGCCATTGTCGATTCGGCAACGTGCTGCGGCCATCGCTCGCCACTTCCCGACAATCGAAGACCTGCATCACATGTCGGCCCCGCCGGGTCCATTGCACCTTGAAGCGAAACTGACGCCCCCGGACTGCGAAGATGAATCGGGCTGCGGTGAGTTTGGTCCGCTCCGATATTCCACACGGATCTCTTGGCCGGGCGCTTCGCGAAATGGTT
>JAGQOW010000016.1 GCA_020427155.1 Planctomycetales bacterium
CGGACGACCTTGACGCACTGGTGCTGTGGGACAACGGCGACGGTGTTTATCAGCCAACTAACGGTCCTTACAGCTGGGCTGTGGCAGGCGGCACCGACATGCTGCTCTTTTCGGTACGTCGCGGCTCGGCGTTGATCGGCACGATTGACGCGATCCTGGGTGTGCCCATCGAGGAAGGCGACATTCTTGTGCCATTTGCTTTCAGCACGCCGGGAATCTTTGTTCCTGCCGAAGCAATCGGCCTGGCGACGTTGCGTACGAATGGCGTAACCGCAACTTTTCAGGGATTTGGCGACGATCTCGACGGGCTTGATGTGATCGAGCGAGTTGTTCCCGAGCCAACGACTTTGGCGCTAGCCGGGATGGGATTGGCTGGCGTGCTCTGGCGTCGCCGCCGCTAGCAACTGCGGAGGCGATAACGCCTTCACTTTCCATGAGTCCGGGATGATCAGACTACGGCCCGATCATCCCGGGCGAAGGAAGTGATCAGAATCAGCATTGTTTTGAATGGTTCGGGGAATGCAGAAAGCAACGGCAACACATGCGAAGTCAAACGGCGGAGACACGTTTTTCGCGATAGCGGCAGAAAAGGAGACGACATGATGGCTCGACGAACTGAATTCACTGGCATTGTTGTCGCGATAGCTATTACATGCTGGATTGCTCCGGCACATGGAGTGAATCTTCTGACGAACGGCAGTTTTGAGATCTGGTCAGGGGGGTATACTCCCACGACGCAACCGGACCGGATATTCAATGACCTGACGCTTTCTGTACCTGGCTGGAACTTTGCGATTGGGCTCAGTTCGGACATTTATCGCGATAAGAATGCTACTGGCGCCCAGTCGAGTTACTACGACGCAGCGCACGGCGATTATCTGGCCGGCTCGGGAAGTTTTCAGACGACGCACGAGGGAATCAGCCAGACATTTACGGTAGCACCGAACACCACATACCAGCTTTCGTTTGAGATGGCGCCCGGGGGACTGAACTATAGCGGCAGCTGGATCGAGAATGCCACCCTCGGTTCGAGTTGGCTGGTCGAGCTTACCGGGGCGTTGCCTAGTGCTGTGAGCAACACGTTCAACACGAATCTGGCCCACTTCAACGCCACGGGGACGACCAATCCGCTGGCTTGGACACCGCAGACGCTTTCGTTCACGAGTAATGCGGTGGGAGGGAGCGTGTTGCTGAAGTTTACCGCTTTCGGGGACCTGACGCATGTGTTTCTAGACAACGTAGTCGTGGAGCGTATGGTCGTCCCTGAACCTGGTGTGGCGGGCCTGCTGTTGGCCGGCACCGTTGGGCTGGGAGTGGTGCGAAGACTTCATCGCGGCGGTGGTCGCGGGATTGCTTAGACAAATAGATACGCAGTAGCAGACGCTTGCAGAGGCGAAACAGAGAGGAGCAAACACGGGCGGAGATTGACAGCTACCGAAAGTTAACACAGGAATCAACGATCGCCAGAGGCGAGGAGGGTTTTGCCCTAGATAGTTTAGCGAGTTTTCAAGCAGAAACCATTTTACTTCAACTTCAAACATAGAGAGATTGACTCATGAACATTAAGTCCCTACTAGTAACAGCTCTGGTCGTTAGCTTGCTTTTTTCTTCTGCCGCATTGGCGGTTCCCATCAGCGGGCTATACAACACGGGGGTTGATAATCTCGGCAATGCCTTGGTGCCTGCCGGTGTGCCCGACCCGCATTACAGCGTCATCGCATCTCCCTCAGGTCCGTTCACGCCTGTCACGGTAGATGCTGCGAACTATCCCTTTCCGTATTGGATATCGAACAACGCGTTTTCCAGGTGGATTGGTCCCGCGGCAACCTACGCTAATGGACCTGCAGGGAACTACACCTATCGAACTACGTTCTCGCTTCCAGGTGCCGCGATTCTTAGCTCGGTCTCGATCTCGGGTTTGTGGGGAACCGACGATCCAGGAACCGACATTCTGATCAACGGTGCTTCCACCTCACAAACTTCACTGGGCTTCACGTCGTTGACATCCTTTTCGATCACCAGCGGCTTTGTGACCGGTTTGAATACGATTGACTTCTTACTGACCAACGCCGGCGGCCCGACGGGGCTGCGCGTGGACCAGATTCAGGGCAGCTACCAGGTACCAGAGCCGACTGGTCTGGTGACCGCGCTGGCCGGGGCGCTGTTGATGCTGCGAAGAAGGTTTCGCAGCTAGGTGTGTGAGGCAGAAAGCTTTTTCGATTAGTCCCATAGAAGTCTTCGTTGCATTACTAAGGAAATCAAATCATGAAGCGATATCTCGTTTATTCGTTGTGCTCGCTATCGATGCTGGCTGTGCATCTTCTGGCACCAACCAGCATGAGAGTTCATGCCGCATCGCCGACTTACTCGGTCGATGTTCAGAGCGCTGCAGTTCCCGGGTTCATTAGCGATGGGGACATCCTGACGCCGAATGGTGCGGGGAACTTTTCTCCTCCCAATGTCTTGATTCCACAGCCTTTGATCGGTTTCTTTCCTACGCCGAACTCTGCCGAGCTCGATGCTCTGTCGTATGGGACTGAACCGATGTTGATGAACGGGCCATTGGTACAGCATCGGTGGACCTTTTCGGTCGACGAGTTTGCCGTCGGCCGACCGGGCGCTCCGGGACCATCGGTTACAACGGAAGGTGCTTATGGCAATCAGCAAGCCGCTGCTGATATCTACAGCACAACCTTGGGGGCAGGGCCTGTAGCTCCCAGCCTGGGCGTGAATATCGGCCTGTTCGACGGCGATGGAGGGTTCACGCTTCCGTTTGCGTCCCAGGGGCTGAATCTCCGCGAGCCAAATCCGCCGACGGTCAATGGCCAGGATGCAGGCGACAATCTGGACGCCTGGGATTTGGATCAACAGGTGAGCCAGGGCGTGGTTGGAGCGCCGTTTAACGTGCCGATCTACTATTCGTTGGACTCGGCTTTTATTGATCCTCTGGACTTTCCCAACAACACGGGCACGGCCCAGGGCAACGGTTTTGTTGGCGGCGACGTGTTGGTGTCGTACTCAGCAGGTGGCCCGACTAACGTGTTTGCCCAGGCCTTTCAGTTGGGACTCGACCACAATGGCCCCGACACCGACGATCTCGACGCGCTAGTGCTGTGGGAGAACGGAGATGGATTATTCAGCCCCTCGACCGCCCCGTATAGTTGGCTCAACGGTCTGGACGACATGTTGCTGTTCTCGGTGCGTCGCGGTTCGGCAGTGATTGGGCAGTTCGACTCGCTGCAGGGATTGCCGATTGAAGAAGGCGATATTCTCATGCCTCCGACAGTTCCTGGCGGTTTGCCAGGGATTTTCGTCACGGCAGAGTCGTTGGGGCTGGCCACGTTTAGGACGAATGGCACAGCGGACACGTTTCAAGGACACGGCGACGAGCTGGATGCGCTGGATGTGCAGCAAACGCAAGTTCCCGAGCCTGGAACCTTGGGGATGGGGGCGTTGGCACTGCTTCGCATGCTTGTCCGCAGAAAGCGAACAGCCGGGCTTTAACCAGTTTTTGATTTCTTCCAGTTCATCATTCCTTGGCATTCAAAAAGGCCACTACTATGAACAGCAAACAGCTCTTAATCGCATTGACTATCTGCTTCGGTCCGATGGTCGCAAATACATTTGCGTTTCCGATCAAAGGGCTCTATTTGGACGATCCCACACTTTGCGACAGTCACCCTCAAACCACGTTTGGTCATGAGATAGGCGACGCGGCGGTCTTTCCACCCAATGAAGCAATCCTGGTGCAATCGACCAACACGAGCAACGTGATATGCGTTGCGGACGACGGTTTCCCCAATGATTTTCTCGTCAGGATCACCAATGTTAGCGGAAATAGTTGGAAAGATCTGTTTTTTGTCGTGGATGGGGGAGTAAGCGTCGGCAATGTGGACGGCTATATCGAAGATACAACCTTCCCGGGATTGAACCTGGCGTTCAAGATCGACAATGTTGGCTTGAACAAGAATTTGATCGCGGGCGATACGAACAACAATCTGATATTCGAGCCGGGCGAGGCGTGGGAGTTTCTGCTCACAAACTTTGTGGCCCCGGCAAATCTTCCCCCGTTCCCTGTCTTGGGCTCAGTAGGGCTTTTTTCGGATAGCTCGAACATTGACGGCGGCTCGAACGCCAGCATCGTGGCCAATCTCGTTCCCGAGCCCAGCGCCATGGCGATTGCTTTGGCCATCTCGAGCGGGATAGTGCTACGAAGGAGGAACAGACTTTTCCAATGAGAGAGACACAATCTGACGACGAAGCCAAATCTGAATGGATTTCATAACACACTCGAGTCGGCCTTGAAGGCCGGCACTGAATTATCCTCTCACCACGGAGAAGTCTCATGTCTATTCGCAGTTTCACTTTATCCATGCTGGCCATCGCCAGTGCTATCGTTCTGAGCAGTCGAACTCAGGCCTCGCCGACCCAGGTAGTACATAACGATACGCCGCAATGCGACTTTCTTTTCATCCCCTTCGATGTCGAAGAAATCGGACACTTTGCTGAGTTTCCAGCGAACGAGTCGCTCGATGCATTTGATATGGGACCAACGCCCTTTATCCCTTGTCCTCCTAGCAACATTTCACTGCTACCCGAGATGCTCGTGGAGATTCGAAATCTTTCGGGAAGGGCTTGGAACGAAGTTTGGTACGTGGCCGATCGGGAGACGTCGATCACGAACTTTGATGGCGAGGCAAACGAATTCCCTTTTCTTCCAGTGCAGGAAGCATTCCGTTTGGACCACATTGTTTCCGATCCAGGCGGAAGTCACCATCCGCTGGTTTTTGAAAGCATGACTTTTGACGGCATCTGGGAAGTTGGCGAGACGTGGCAGTTTGTGCTTCAGGACTACACCAACACGTTCGGATTGCCTGCTTCGGCGATCACTTCGATCGGCGTAGGCGACGGTTCGAAGATGCCAGCCTCGGGGCTAGTCGACTCCTCAGGCAGCATCATCGGCATTCCACGATTGATTCCCGAGCCCGGGAGCTTGGCGCTGGCATTGCTCGGCGTAGGCGCAATCACCGCGACGCGTCGTCGTCGCTAGTCGACAGTCGATCGAGATGCCTGAGCCCCTGCTGGGGTTGCCAGCAGGGGCTGAGACGAAGGCCTGCCATTGCCAATATGGAATTCACAAGAAACGACTACCTTGGAGAGACTCATGAAAATCAGTAAGACGCTTTTGGCTGTCACAACATGCCTGCTCTTGATTGCCGATTCGGCCCAAGCCTATCTGGGCGGTTTTGAATCGGGTGACGGTTATCACACCGGCAGTCCGTTGGGCTCGAACTTGGGTGCACGAGATGTGACCCGTTACAACGCCGGCGAGTATGGTCTGAATAATGGCGGCCCTGGCGGCGGGCCGGCGTTGATTCCCGTTGATACAGGATTGTGGCGCGTCATCGCTGGTGGCAGGCTCCTGAACCAACCGAGCGATTACTACGTGATTCAGCATCCGGCCCCCGTCGGACATTCCTCGCCCAACGTCTTGGGCATGACTACGGGCAACTCAACACCCTACGTGGGAGTGGATACAGAGTACCAGTACGATTTCGACTCCAGAGATTTTGACGGCAACGTTCCAAGTTCGTTATCCAACTCGGTCGTCGATGCGGAGTTTTATTGGTGCCCGTCGAATACCGGTGTGGGCGGTTTTTCTTCGACGCTGACAGACCCTGGCGCGACGATTCAGATTCAAGACAGCGCTGGAACCAACTTCTTTGAGATCGGCAGCTACGGGGCAGCGGAGTCGATCGCGTACCGGTTGTTAGGCGGTACATGGATCAGTGCCGGCTTCAATTCATCGGGCGATTTCGATCGGATTAATCTCACGTTCGATCTGCTGAACGACACAGTGAGCTTTTCGTTCTTTCAAACGATTGGCGCCACCAACAACGTAGTGCTCACCAATGCCGCGCTTGGCACGAACATGGATTACCTGGGACATCTTGCCCTGACGATGAAAGCGGAGAATTCGAAGAACTATCTCGACGATGTGGACTTCCGAGTCAACCAAGCGAACGTACCAGAGCCGACGAGTGCTGTGCTTTTGCTGGCCGGACTAGTCGGGGCATTGGCACTTCGTCGCAGATCGTGCTGAGAAACTCAACTAGCTTCAACGTGAAAGCAAATGACTATGAAATCTGTATTTACCGCAGCCGTAGTTGTGCTGACCATCCTGAGCGGAGACATCGCGCAAGCAAACATCCTTGTTCGCGTCGACTTGCAGCAGTCAGTCAATAATAACGGCGTATTAACAACCGATGAACCTACCGCGACGACTCAGAGCAGCAGCTTTGGCAGCGATGGCACCGACTTCTGGAACGCCGTCGAGAAGTCCGCAGGCGCACTGCCTACGCAGACGCTCAAAGCCAGCAACGCGCCGTTTGGGCCGACTGTCGCCCTATTGGACGTGTTTGGGTTGAATTTCACCGCGGGGCGGCAAGGTGTTCCCGAGCCGCTGCGTCACGACATGTTTCAGGCCACAAACACCAGCCCAGTTCCCTGGCAGGTAAGCGGCCTGGCTCCTAACTCGAGCTACGAACTTGTTCTTTACGGAGGACAGGACGTATTTGGGAGCAACACGGTCAATGACACTCGTTTTGAACTTGATCTTGATGGCGACACGGTGCTCGATAGCACAACGATCATTTCCTATGCGAATGCAGCCGTCTATTTTCCCAGCGTTTTGACCGATTCGACTGGAGTGCTCCGAGGTACTTTCGGGCAGGTGGCGGGCAATGATCCTGGGACCGGGTCTTGGCAAGGATTCCAACTTGCCGGTCCGGCGAGAATTCCAGAGCCATCCACCTTAATCATGCTAGCCATTGGGCTAGGCGGGGTAGCCTTATCGCAGAGGCGACGTCGCTAGAAACCATACTTTGTTTGGCATCTTCACTGACCTGTTTTGGGAGAATAACTGTGTCACATTCAACACTCCACGCATCGAACCGCTTGATTGCCCTTCTCGTCGTTACCTGTTTGGCTTCTCCGGCAATGGCGGTACCGATTTCTGGGCTTTATACCGATCTGACCGACTGCGATAGCCATCCGGCGATAACTTTTGAGGAGGAGATTGGCGATCTTGCTGTGTTTCCGGTGGACGAAGCGATATTTGTTGGCTCGATGCCTACGTCAATCGTGATTTGTGTCGGCGACGACGGGGTGCCGAACGACTGGGAAGTGCGGATGACCAATGTCAGTTCGAACAGCTTTGTCGATTTGTTCTTCGTGGCCGACGATGGAAATGGCGTAGGCAACCGAGATGGCCTGATCGAGGATGTCGCCAACGCGCCGGGCATTCGCAACGATGCATTTCGCATCGACAATATCGGCCTGAATCAGCCCTTGATTGGAGGCGACGACGGGGATCTGGTATTTGAGCCGGGGGAGAGTTGGACGTTCTTGGTAAGCAATTTCACCAACGTCGGTTCGATGCCGCCGAGCTTTTTGTCTCCCGGCGGGTTTGCGGGTTCCTCGACGGACCCTTTGTCCAACGCCAGTATCGTGGCAAACCTGGCCAAGATTCCGGAACCGTCGACATGCTTGCTGGCCGCGTTTGCGTTGGGCATGGCCGCGATGCGACGCAGGCAGTTCATTTGAATGGAATAACTGACGTGATGCTGTTTGCAATTCACATGCAAGGGGCGCCTAAAGTCAAGAACAAACTCTGTATCGATAGAACGTATTCATCGCTAAAAAGGAAAATGACCTCATGAGTTTCAAGCAAATCTTGCGAAGTAGTACCGTGGCAATTCTGTTTTCTTTTAATTCGACTCTTCTCGAAGCGGGGGAGATTGTCGGATATACGCCTTATGCGGGAATCAATTCTGTCGCGGGAGTGGCAATTACTCCTCCTGTGGCGCCGAACAACGACGATGTGGCAGGAATCTCGCCAAATGACCTGTGGGTAACACAAAAACACTATGTTACCGTCGGAGCGGTCGACATTGTGTTCGACGTCGTGCCGACAGGCGGAGTCACGGAGTATTCGATACGAGAAGGCGTAGACAATTCGACGGGGCTCGATTGGTCATCCTATGTCATCCAGTTGGGTTTCGGAGTAGGAGCTGGATTTGTGCCAACGTCGGCGGGTGATGGGCTTGATTTTGATGCGTCGTCGTTCAATTCTCCGCCAGACTTTACGACGTTCTTTTCGACGGTCGACGAATATGAGAACGTATTGGTTGCCTATGGGGGATTGATGCCTAATGGTGCTTTTTCGATTCCCTACTTCCGGTTTTCTATTGATGTGCCTGACACTTTCTCGTCGTTCACGCTCCGCCAGTTTCCTGTCGCGGCCGTTCCTGAACCGGCTTCTGCTGGATTGGCTTTGGTGGCTGGCGTGGGGACTTGTGGAGTACTTTGGCGCCGGAGACGGGGCCAGTAGGCCAGCACTTGACTCCGCAGCCTTAGCCCAGCGTCACTTGCCTGGGCTTTTTTGTTGCGCAGAGAGGATTGCGGTGGAGGGATGAGGCGAAATCCAGTGGGAGCGATCAATCGCTGCTGGGCTCGTACTCGAAATCCTTCCACTTCATGGCTCGGCGGAAGGGTTCGATGCGGAGCATGACTTCGCCGTTCTGGAAGAGTCGGACCGTGCCGTTGGACTCGCTGACAGTAATAGCAATCGCGCTGGTCGCTCGGCTGATCGCTGCCGCGGCCCAGTGCCTGGTGCCCAAGCCTTTGCTGAGACTGATTTCGGCTGCAGGAGACGAGATGTACTGGCAGGCCGAGACGACGGTACCTTCGGCGGACACGACCAGGGCGCCGTCTAGTTGTGCGATTTCTTTGATCGATTCACGCACCTTGGGATCGCCCAGTCGTCGTTCGGCGACGCTATAGCCACGTACCGGATCGAAACCCAAGGGATGGCAGTTTTTCAGCACTCGGCGGTGATCGCCGACGACAAACAGCGTGCCGACCGGTTTGCCTTCGCGACCTTCGCGACCAATGGCAACTGCGAGGTCGACAGTTGTTTTCAATATTTCGATGGGAATCTTAGTTTTCAGTTGGCGAAGGTCGTGTACGGTGAGGCGGCCCAGGTGTTCATCGAGTCGAATGACGCTGATCGAGTCAATCGTGCCGGCTTCGAAGCCGCTATATAAAGCAACGACCCCGGCGCCGGGAGCAAGCAGGTCGTCGGCAACACTTTCCAGCAAGGCTTGGGTAAGTCGTTCGTAGACGGGGCTATCGGGAATATTGAGTTCGACCGTATCGAAGCCGAAGTTCTCGGCCTTTGCCAGATGCTGTGGCCGATCACTGGCAAGTACGACGTGCATCTTGTCGGTAGCGGTGCGCAGCTTTTCCCAATCGAGAGAACCTTCCAAGAGAAACAAGAGCGCTTCGGCATCTTCGTGTTTTGCCAGGCGCGTGGCAATCCCGCAAAACTCATTGAGTTGGTCGGAGAATTTGATCGGTGTCGCCATTCTGTTGCCGCCAAAGATTCTAGAAGGCAGATCGGAATCTTAGAACCGCGGCCCAAGGACGCGCGAGTGCTGCAATTTAATCCAGACACGCGGGTAGATCAATGGAGAGTGGAGCAACTATTGACCACTGCGCGGTTCATGAGTCCCCGCTGCCACTGGTTTTCAAAAGGAGGTAACAAGTTGCAGTCGGGGCGCAGGTTTATTGGCTGTGCCGCTGTCAATGAAGCAACCGAGCTATCGTTTGGTGTTTCCGGTTGCCGGCGCCTTGGTCTTGCCCGCTACAGGTAAGCTTTCCAGCTTATCGTAGGGCGCAAAAACACGCCGATCATAGATTAGCAGGGCATGAATAGCGTGGCCCAGTGGTCCGGCTTCCCAGTCTTTGTAGCGGTTGTTGTAGAGGATCGATGCCAGGTAATCGGCAGCTCGAGTGGTTTTGGAGTGATGAAGTTCTTGTTCGCTTGCTGCATAGAGGAGCCATTCGAGCAGATGGCCGGTAGTTTTCAGCTTGCGGTCAAGGGATTGCTCGTTTCCAGGTCCGCGAAACCACTCGGTGCTTAAGCTGCCGTCTCGGTTTTGCAGTCGGTAGGCGTACTGCTGGTAGCGTTGGACGAATTGCTGGGCTTTCAGGTACTCGCCGTCGATCGGTTCGCCCCGTTGTTGCCTGGTTTTGTAGGCGAGCGTGAGTCCTGAGAGGCGATGAGTACCGCCGCAGGCAGCGCCGCGAACGGGCTGGCGCATCTCTTCGGAGATGAGCCGGGGAATGTCCCATTGCATGCCCTGGTCGTTCATCCAAGTGGTATCGGAATTGAGATAATGCATCAGGGCGATCAGTTTGAACGTGAGCTCGGTCCTTGGATAACAGGTTTTCATTTCCATCTTCACAAGGTCAGAGACAGTCAGTTCGTGGCCTTCGACCTGCAAGGGGTAGTCTTTGCTCACCTTCGACTGAGCCAGCATGGCGAGCAGTTGGCCTCGATGTCCTTGCAGGGCAGGGCCGACGCGTACTTGCAACTCGCCTTCGTCGTTCACATACATCAAGGTGCGGCGTTTGCAGTCCTGGTTGAAGCAGAGCCAACCTACGGCCGAAGTTTCGGGCCCCTGGGGGCCGCCCAAGAGGACTTTGCTGTCGACTTCGTAGGCGAGCAGCGCGTGCATTAGTTCCCAGGGGCTACGGTCGCGAGTGTTGAGAGGTCGTTCGTAATAGTGTTTTAGCACGAAGCGAACCTTGGTGCGGAGGTTCTTCTGCGAGGTGGTAAGCGGGGGCAGAGTGGTGGGGTCGACCGAAATTGGTTCGGAAGTGAGCTCAGCTTTAGGAGTCGGGAAACTTAAAACCGTCAGCGGCTTCGCTTGAACTGATGAGCGGCTTGATGATCGAGTTTTGGTAGAATCGTCTGATCGAGTTGGGCTCGATGGCGCTGTAGATCGGTTGCGGGAAGAGGAATAGTTTCTGGAATTGTTTGAAGATCGGTATCGACGCGCAACCTGAATCGGAGCAGTCGAGTCTGCCGTCGTTTTAGGAATCTTGATGGCTTCGGCCGATTCGGTTTCGTCCGACTCTGTAGAGCTGGCAATGGGAGAAACCCATTTGGTGAACGGCGAGGTGATCGTCTTGGAACGTGCGTCTGGTCGCGAAGTGGTGCTGGGGGCTTTAGTCTTGGTGAAACTCGGGGCCACGAAACGAGGGGAATCGCTCGACGAAGTACGAGCGACCATTTCCAAGGCCGAGGTAGGAAGTTCGTATCCTGGGGCTGGAGGTACGTGACGCGCGTCAAGTGTCGCGTTGCCTGAGGCCAATGGGCTCCAATCACCTTCCTTGGCCTGAGCGACCGGTGTGTTGAAAGCGACCAAACCGACCAAGTGAAGCGCGACCAATGCGCTCACGTAGGCTAGCAACCAGCGTTGCATCGAATCCCCCTTGATATTTTTACTTCTGGGACGAATGAGAGATCGTTCCAGAAGGCCCCACCTTATTCCTGCGGCACTTGCCGACACGCCACCCTTGAGAAGGACGCGTTAAGAGACGCCCTCTGCAGTTGATATCGGGAGAGTCGGAGCGGAAATCCACCCAGAAAAAGGACTTTTCAAACGCCCCCAAAAACGCAAGAAAGTGGGTGGGATGGTGGATTGAGGCGAGCTGTTAGTAGCATGTCGAGATTGCGGATTAGCTAGCATGCTCGCGTGCAGCGACGGTCTATTACGCCGTGCTGCTCGAGAATGCTAGCATGCATTCGAGATGCGCTGCTTGCTAGCGAAGGAACTGCTGAGAGCAAGTTAGAAAGGCGAATACTTCTTGATTCGCTCAGCTACCGAAAGTTGCGGCGAGATTTGGGGCTGCTTGCCGGCGGCATACTCTCGCCAGACTTGGACGTCGTTGCCTAATTCGAGGCCGCTCACGGCCTGCAATGATTGCACGGCAGCATATTGCATGGCGGGGTCGCGATCGTTGACGGCAATACCGAGGGCAGCGACGCTTTCGCTTGAGCGAATCTTGCCTAGGGCGTCGACTGCCGCCAGACGTACGTCGAGTTCTTCGTCGTTTTTCAGCACTTCCTGCAATTGGGCGACGGTGGATGGATCGGCCCGTTCTCCCAACTTCAGACAGCAGGCCAGGCGTACGTCGAGATCGTCGTCGTTTAAGCCGGCCAACAGCATTTGTTGCGCCAGCGGAGTGGAATACTCGGCGACGGTTTCTTGGATTGCACGGCGAACCAACGGATCGGGTTCGGTGCGGATTTGATTGGCGAGTTGTTCGGACAGCCGGGCTTGTTCAGCAGCATCGATGTCATCTGCCTGGGCGCCCATCTCTCGAACGGCCGCGACGCGCATGCCGGGAGTGATAATGGAGGTTCTTTCTTTGGCACGGAAGGGCCAGGTAGTGCAGCCAGTAGAGACCAGGGAGAGAATCGCGGCAAAGAACGCTAGCGACGTAGTCACACGAGGGCTAGAAGATCGTGGAGCCATGGGCGGAGTCTTGTCGTTGGTTATCGAGCCACACACGTGGAAGAGACTTTGCCAGCAGGTTCGGCGGCCAAAGGCGCAGGAGATTAGCAAACCATCAACGTGCCGGCCATGCCAACTTCGACAAGTGGTTGGTTGAAGTTTTCGGAGATATCAGTCGCTGGGAAAGCCTGCTAAGCTGGGAAGGTTGTTGAGGGTCTGATTCGCGCAGATCTAGATTTCGTTTTGCGCTGGCCGCACCTAGTGGCAGGCGCAAACCTGGTGCTAGCTATTACTGACCTTATGTCTGTATCTCTGCCAGAACGAGGCATTGCCTGTCGGCTGCTTGCAGCCAGCCTCCTTGGATTGCTGGTTTGCTTTGTTCTGGCGAGTGCCCGACTGCGCGGCCTGTTGGTAAACTCGGCCTGGCTAACGGGTGGAGCGTTGGCTGTTGGCGTATTGCCCGGGACTTTTCTGGCGGTGGCCATTGCCAAGACTTCGGTGGTCGGTCGTCGTCTGATTGAAGGGTTGTTGGTGGCATTGCTATTTGTACCCCTGTACGTGCAAGCGGCTGCCTGGCATGCGGTGTGGGGACCGACAGGTTGGTTGACCGATCAGTCGCCTTGGCTTGCTGGCTGGCGCGGCGCCGTTTGGGTTCACGGGGTGGCTGCAATTCCCTGGGTGGCGATTGCGGTTTCGGCAGCGTTAAAGAGCATCCCTCGAGAGTTTGAAGAAGGCGCCTTGATGGATGCCAATGCGTGGAGCGTGGTTACTCGCGTAAGTTTGCGACGCGCGGGAGTGGGGGTCGTTGCAGCCAGCCTGTGGGTTGCTGTCATTTGCTTTGGGGAGATTGCGGTTACCGATCTCTTTCAAGTACGCACCTTTGCAGAAGAGATCTATACCGCTGCCAATCTCGGCGTGTTGGGCGGAGTGGTAACTGCTTGGGAAGACACTCCCCAGCTTGCGACCCGAGACCTTTGGTTGGGGACCACGGCGGTGCTGATGTTGGTGTTGGCGACGATTGCCGTCATCTGGTTTTGGTTGCCTAGTTCAGTGCGAGAAAGTCCGGGGGAACGCTGGGTATGGCAACTCGGCGTAGGGCGTCACCTGTTCAGCATCGCAACCTGGTTGTTGGTCGTCATGCTGGTAGGCGTGCCGGTGGTAAGCCTATTGAATAAGTCGGGAATGCAAACACGCCAAGTGGATGAGAGAATTGTCCGCCAATGGTCTGCTGCGAAGGCGGTGAGTTTGGTTTTTCGGAGTCCGTGGGAGCATCGCCGCGAGTGTCGCTGGTCGTTTGCGATCGGCGGTGTAGCTGCCGCCGCGGCGACGTCTACTGGGGCAGTGATTGCCTGGGGGCTGCGAACACGACGGTTGCCTGCTTGGCCGACGGTTCTGTTGTTGGCCTTCGGCTTTGCGATTCCAGGGCCGCTGACGGCGGTTTGGCTGATTGGTTTGCTGAATCATTCTGCCGACTCGATCTGGTCGGCACTCACCTGGTGTTACGATCATACGGTCCTAGCGCCGGTGCTAGTGCAGTTTTTCCGGGCCCTTCCTTTGGCAACCTTGGTGCTTTGGTCCCAGTTGGCCAGCTTGCCTCAGGATGTGCTCGACAGTGCCACGAGCGAAGGGGCCGGTTGGTGGACGCGGCTATTTGTGGTTGCCTTGCCGCAACGCTGGCCAGCGGTGGCGGCCGCAGGATGCATGTCGCTGATCGTGTCCGTCAGCGAGTTGGCGGCTACGCTATTGTTGGCACCACCTGGAGTAGCAACCCTGTCGATGCGGATCTTTGGGCTTTTGCACTATGGATCGGACGACCGTGTGTCGGCCCTGTGTCTGGCGTTGGCCATGGCGATTGGCCTGCTCACCGCTGCCGTATGGAGTGTTTACGACCGGTCGGGGAGGCAAACGGGGTGATTATCGTAACGCTTGAATTTACGCCTGTTTTTACATGGGGAACGTCTGCGCACCGAGAATCACAGGCGCAGCAGCGGTGTGATTGGCAGCGCAATCGGCTAGAATGACGCGGCGGCCTGAGTCTTTCGGAACAGAGTTCTTTCATGGTTTTTTGTAGCCATCGTATTCGACAGAGCGAGCCACCGAACCTGTGGGTGCTGACCATGCGCCGTACAGTTTGGCTGCTATTGTTGATCATAGCCGGTTCGACCGTAGGATGCGGGGGTTGCGACTCGCAAAGTGCGGCTTTGCAGGCTGAGAAGAAGACAGAAGAAGAACTCTTGGAGCAGAAGAAGACGGAAGAGAAGCAAAAGAAGCCCCCGCAAGAGATTGGTCCGCTGCTTTCGCAGCTTGGCCAGGCAGAGTCGGTTGAGCAAGAACTTGTTGACAACGATCCCGATACAGGGCCGCTCATACTCGTGAAGCCGGGGCACTGGACGCCAACCGTTCAGGAGATGAAATCGAACTACGAAGATTTTGTCGGTTACACCAACACCGGCCTCTTTGACGAGCGAGATCGACCTTCGGTGCTACGATATTCTCGTTACACCTACGAGACGACCAGACCGATTGCCCTGGCCAAAGGGCGGGCAAAGCGAGTGGCGGGAGAGTTGTTTGTTCCGGAATACACGACCGGCAAACGTGTTCGAGCCCGGTTGTTCAACCGCGAAAGCGGCGCAGAGATTCCCACGCGCGACCTCAGCCTGCTTAAGATGCCGTCGTATCAGTATTTCATCGTAGTGTTGGCAGAAGAGACGGCCCGATACGGCTTTTTGAAAGTGACCGATGCGGTACGCGCCCCTTGGGAAGAAGAATTAGAAGAGAACTCCGCGCCGCATTATCGCGTTGTGCTGGCCGATGCGACCAAAGAACTGCCGCTGTCGGCTAATTCGTTGGCTTGGACCAGCATGGCTTACATGATCTGGGATGAAGTCGATCCAACCCGTTTGTCGGTCGAGCAGCAGACGGCGATGCTCGATTGGCTTCATTGGGGAGGACGGTTGATCGTCAATGGCCCTGATTCGCTCGATACATTGCGAGGCAGTTTTTTGGACGAATACTTGCCGGCCGAGAGCGAAGGCCCGCGCCAGATCGGCGTCGCCGATCTGGCTGAGTGGTCAGCTACCTGGTCGGAGCGAGTGGATGGGTTGCCGCTGGCGCCGTTAAGGCCGACCAAGCCTTGGTCGGGAGTGCGACTCAAGCCGCGCGAAGGGGCGCGCGAATTGGCAGGCGGCGGCGGTTTGTTCTACGAGCGCGACATTGGCAGGGGCAGCATCCTGGCTTCTTCTTTGCAGTTGGCAGAACGAGACTTCATCAATTGGGCAGGCTACGACAGTTTTCTTAATGCGGGTCTGCTGCGACGGCCGCGGCGGCGTTTTTCGGCAGGGGCTTATGGAGGTCCGCGGGTCGAGTGGGAAGATTACCGCCCTCAGCGGCTTGATGCGCATCTGGTTACAGGACTGCGTCTCTTTGCCCGCGATGCGGGAACAAGAGCCAACTGGCAACGACTGGCAATCCCTTCGACCAGTGTCAATCAGGTTGGCATGCCCGACTCGGATGAGATGACCACCGAGAAGGTTGATCGTCCTGGGGGACTCGGCTCTTGGAGCGAGCAGAGCCCGGTCTCGCTTGCCGCACGGGCATCGCTGGAAGAAGCGGCCGCGGTGCGCATTCCCGAAGCGAGTTTTGTGCTCACTTGCTTGGGGCTCTACCTGGTGTTTTTGGTACCGCTCAACTGGATGGTGTTTCGGGCGCTACGCCGAGTCGAGTGGGCCTGGATTGCTGCTCCAGTGATTGCGATTCTCGGTACCTGGGGCTTGGTGCGGTTGGTGCAGCTGGACATCGGTTTTGTTCGTTCGCACACCGAGATTGCGCTGCTCGAATTGCAGAACGAGTACGAGCGAGGTCTTTTGACTCGTTATACGGGCTTGTATTCCTCGTTGTCGACTACCTATGACGTGACCTATGAGGAGCCCACGACGATGGCCTTGCCATTTCCGGCCAAGGACGAGGACGTGCTGAAGTTGGGCGATCGAAGTTCGCCCGTGGTGTTTGAGAAACAGCGAGAGTCGAGTCTTCGCGGTTTGACGGTTACGTCAGCCTCGCGGCGCAGTGTGCACAGCGAGCAGTTGTTCGAATTGGGAGGCTCCTTGCGGCTGGGCACTTCGTCGCGAGGCAGTAAGCAAATCGAAAACCACTCGCAGCTGAACCTGCGCGACGTCGTGGTGGTGCAGAGGTCATTCAGTAGGGGGCAACTGCAAGTCATGGGTTCATGGGTCGGCGAACTGCGCAGCAACAAGTCGGCGGTGCTGGGTCCTGTGCCGATTGACCTAGCTGCCGACCGTTTGCCTTTTGCACAGGAGCGAGCTCAGTCTGCCCGCGACTCGGCAGCCCAGCGGTTACAAGTCGATGCGATGTTGAAACTGGCATTCCAGTTCCCTGGTGATAACGATCCTTACGAGCAGTATCGCGAAGAAGTGCGGCTGGTGGGGGTCGTCGACGGGGTGCTGCCCGGCGCCGAGACGTCGCCGAGCACCTCGCAGATTCAAGGGGCGACCGTCGTATTGGCCCATCTCAAATATGTCGCACCGCCAGCGCCTCGGCCGGATGTCAATAACCGCTCGGATGTCGTCAAAGAAAAACCAATTGCGAACGAAGAGACCGAGTGAAATGATGAAGCTGTTCTTACCCAGCGAAACGCGACGAACCCAGTACTGCAAGCCCCTGGCATTGCGTTGTGTCCTCTTGATGCTTGCGCCGCGAATGATCCCCCGCCGGAAACGGTTTCTGCTGGAGCGGATTGCGTTTCCGGCGGGGGCACTGGGTTCATTCGAGGCGCAAGGATCAATAAGTGTCGTAGTGGTGCAACATTTTCGGGAACCGTGTCAATGATTGAATTGAAGAACTTTGGCAAACATTACGGCGATTTTGTAGCCGTTGCCAACTTGAGCCTGAAGATTGAAGCTGGCGAGATGTTCGGTTTCATCGGCCCCAATGGCGCAGGCAAGAGTACCACGATTCGCTTTCTTGCTACGCTGCTGCGTGCGACCCATGGCGAAGGTACCGTCAACGGCCATAGCGTCACGGGCGACCCGATCGGCGTTCGTCGTAGCGTCGGTTACATGCCCGATAATTTTGGTGTGTACGACGGGATGAAGGTCTGGGAGTTTCTCGACTTTTTCGCAGTCGCTTACCAGGTGCCGAAAGCACGTCGAAAGAACGTCCTTTCCGACGTATTGGAATTGCTGGATTTGACACACAAACGAGATGACTATGTCAACAGTCTCTCCCGCGGTATGAAACAACGGCTTTGCCTGGCAAAAACACTGGTCCACGATCCGCCAGTGTTGATTCTGGACGAACCGGCTAGCGGTCTCGACCCTCGCGCCCGACTGGAGGTCAAAGCCCTGTTGAAAGAGCTGCGGCGGATGGGGAAGACGATTCTCATTTCCAGCCACATTCTAACTGAGTTGGCCGACTGCTGTACTTCGATCGGCATTGTCGAACGCGGCCAACTGCTGTTGCACGGACCGATCGACAAGGTCTACCGCAAGATCACCAGCAATCGGCACATCGACATTCGCTTTGTCGGCAATCCTGATCAGGGCGTTAGTCTTATTCGTAGCGACCCAAACGTGGCCAACGTCGAGCTGACAACCCGCGGCTGCAGTGTCGAAATGAAGGGAAGCGATGCGGATGTCCAACGATTGCTGCGTCAACTCGTTGCCGCCAACTGCGGTCTGATCTCGTTTGGCGAAAAAGAGCCTACACTCGAAGACGTGTTTATGATGGTGACCAAGGGGCTGGTAACGTAATTGCCGGGTGGAGGTGATGCGGGAAGGCGGTTGCTGAACGGCGTTTTTTGGGAATGTGGCATCTGGGAACCGAGAAAAGCGGCGATTAGCATGGCGAGCGATTGGCCGCCGAGGCCGAACCCATCATACTCATTCGCAAGTCCATAGCGCCTTGGTGTTCTGGATTCGGCGTACCATGGAAGCTGGCGGGCTGACGATTACCCCAGCAGCAGCGGTACTTCGGCGTCGCCTTCGCGTTCTTCCCATTGTTTGCGAACTTCGCTTAGCCCGTAAACGCAAAGGTCGAAGCGTTCGCTCAGTCGTTGGAGCAGCACGTTGGGCGCCGATTCTTTGTCGGCAGGCAGGCGACTAGCGATCAAGTAATTGCGTTTTCCCTGATCTTGATAGTCAATCAAGCTGTCCTTCTTCCCGGCGCGTTGTTTTTCGGCGATTTCGGGATAGAGACCCGTCCAAAAGAGAGTGTAGTCGCCAATGTGGCGGTGGACTCGGCGACGAGCAGCGCCTTGGCGTGCCTGGGCTTCGGCTAACATGTCGGCTACTTGCGAGAGCCGTTCGCCGGTAGAGGTACGGATGCCATAGATTGCATCTGTTCGCACAAAGTCGGCGAGCATCTCGGCGAGATAGTCAATCAGCGGAGGATCGGCGACGCCGAGTCGCGTGGTGAAAGTGTACTCGGTGAGACCGGCGAAGAATCGCCGTAACATTTCGTTCCGCGAGGGATGAGGAGAACTTGCTGTCATTGACGACCTCCAGGTGAGCGGGGGCCGGTTGATCCGCAAACGGTTTGCGAACCAACCCGATCAATTCTACCTTGCCCGCCGAAGGAAGGTCAAATCGACTGTATCGGGAATAACGCATTTTCCTTCATCGGCATAGAGCGAGAGCGTTCCCCAGCAAAAGATTTTTCGCGACGAAAAGCGGCGCAATACAACGTAAGGGAGTTGATTGCGGGCGGCCGAAGCGGCTAATTCAACTCGGCTGCTAGAGATGAGACATAATCGCCGATTTCCTGCAGGGTTGCCTGAGGATTTTTTTCAGCAGCTTCCATGCGGCGGACAATTGCCGAGCCGACAATCAAACCGTCGGCAACCGGCGCCAGCAACCGCACGTGTTCGGGCCGGCTGATGCCAAACCCGATGCAGACAGGCAACGGAGTATTCTCGCGCAACCAGCTCACTCGTTCTATCAACTCGGTCGGTAGTTTTGCACGTTCGCCCGTGATGCCAGCCACCGAAACGTAATAGATAAACCCGCTGGATGTCTCAGTGATTCTCAGTGCTCGGTTGTTGGGAGTGGTCGGGGTAATTAGCTGGATGAGGCTCAGGTCGCGCGCTTCACAGACCTTGGCCAGTTGGGGCGACTCTTCGATGGGCAAGTCCGGAACGATCATGCCCGCCACTCCTTGGGCAACCAATGCATCGGCGTATTTCTCCAAGCCGTGGCGATAGATGATGGCGTAGCTGACCATCGTGACGACGGGCGTCGCAAGCTGCGGAGTCACCTCGCCCAGGGTTTCGAGGATACTGGCAAGCTTGACATGTTTGTCGAGTGCGCGTGTGTACGAAGCTTGAATGACTGGTCCGTCGGCAATGGGGTCGCTATAGGGAATTCCTACTTCGCACATCGACGCGCCGCGGGCAGCCAGCTCTTTGAGCACCGCTGCCGTGAAAGCCAGATCAGGATCCCCAGCAGTGACGAAAGGCATCAACGCCTTGCGGTCTTGGTGGCGAAGTCGAGTGAAGAGGTCGTCGATGGCGGACATGAGGCAGAAAGGGGAAGGTATTTCAAAATGGAAAGGGCTTAACCGAATGATTGGCCTTTCAGGCGGGCGATCTCGGCTGCGTCTTTGTCGCCACGACCTGATAGGCAGACGACGATGCGTTCGTTGCGGTTTCGAGTCTTGGCCAGTTTTATTGCTTCGGCCACCGCGTGCGAGGATTCGAGTGCCGGCAGGATGCCCTCGAAGCGGGCGAGGGCGTCGAATGCATTCATCGCGTCCTGGTCGGTACAGCTGGTGTACGTGACTCGGCCTGTCGACTTCCAATAACTATGTTCTGGTCCGACGCCGGGGTAATCTAAACCGGCTGACATGGAATGAACGTCGCAAGTCTGGCCGTCTTCGTCTTGCATCACATAGGAGAAGCTACCATGCAGTATACCGGGCTGGCCATAGGTGAGCGGCGAAGCATGGTCGCCCGGCTGATTGCCCCGTCCGCCAGCTTCGACGCCGACGAGTGAAACGTTTTCGAGTTCGACAAAGGGATAGAACATGCCGGCGGCATTGCTGCCTCCGCCAACGCAAGCGACGACCAAGTTGGGTAAGTCGCCCATCTGAGCGCGGCTTTGCTGGATCGTCTCCCGGCCAATGACGGATTGGAAATCGCGTACAATCATGGGAAACGGGTGGGGGCCGACGACGGAGCCGAGAATATAATGGGTCGATTCGACGCACGACATCCACTCGCGCATGGCCTCATTGACCGCATCGCGCAGCGTGCGCGAGCCACTAGTAACGGGCCGCACCTCGGCTCCCAGCAGTTTCATTGAGAAGACGTTGGGCGCCTGACGACGAATATCTTCTTCGCCCATGAAGACGACGCATTCGAGCCCAAAGTGGGCACAGGCCGTTGCTGTCGCCACGCCGTGTTGTCCGGCTCCGGTCTCAGCGATTACTCGCTTTTTCCCCATTCGCAGGGTGAGCAGAGCCTGGCCGACGGTGTTGTTGATCTTGTGCGCACCGGTGTGATTGAGATCTTCTCGCTTCAGCCAAATCTCGGCGCCGCCGCAATGCTGGGTAAGCCGCTTGGCGAAATAGAGTGGCGAAGGGCGGCCGACGTAGTTCTTCAGCAGTTCTTCATATTCGGCCCGGAAGCTGGCGTCCTGGCTGGCGGCTTCATACTGTTCGGCCAACTGATCGAGCGCGTAGATCAGAGTTTCGGGAACGTAGCGACCGCCAAAAACCCCGAACCTGCCGGCAGCGTCGGGACCATGGGCCGAGCAAGAGGAATCGGCACGCGGGGTTGTCGGCATGAGAATCTCCAGGGGAAACCTTCGATTCTCGATATCGATTCGTCCAGGGTCAAGGGCGCGTCCCCTCCCGGTCGCGAATAAGAAAGACTAAAATCAGATTCTCCCCCATGGTTGCTTCTCAGTGTGAGACCCAGGCTATGAATGAACGTATCGCGGTGGTGGGTGCAGGAATAGCCGGTTTGGCCCATGCATGGGCCGCAGCCCGACGAGGAGCAAAGGTTGTCGTTGTAGAGCGTAGTCCAGCTTCGTGTGGCGCCTCGATACGGAATTTCGGAATGGTCTGGCCGATTGGTCAGCCGGCTGGCAATCGCTACGAGACGGCATTGCGGAGTCGAGCTCTTTGGATCGAGTTTCTGAACGATGCCGGCATTTGGCACAACCCATGTGGGTCGCTCCATGTAGCTCATCGCGAGCAAGAGTGGGCGGTGCTCTCGGAATTCAACGACCGCGCGCCGCAATTAGGATATGAATGCCAGCTGCTCGACGCTGAACAAGTTCTGGAACGTTCTCCTGCCGCCAATAGCGAGGGGCTGTTGGGAGGATTGTGGAGCCCGACGGAAGTCTGCGTCGATCCACGGCAGGTCATTCGCCTCATGCCGCAGTGGTTGAACTCGAAGTATCAAGTGCAGTTTTGCTTCGATACGACTGTCGATGAGATCCGACTTCCCCAAGTCAGCGCGACCGATGGACGTACTTGGGAGGTCGACAGGGTGTTGGTTGCCAGCGGCGCTGATTTTCAGACGCTCTATCCCGAAACGATTCGTAAGGCAGGCCTCGGGCACTGTAAATTGCAGATGTTGCGCACCAGACCGCAACCTGACAACTGGCAGCTCGGTCCGATGATTGCCAGCGGGCTCACGTTGCGGCACTATCCGACGTTCGCGGTATGTGATTCGCTCTTCAGGTTGAAAGACCGGATCGAGGCCGAGTCTCCCGAGCTGAACCGGTTTGGGATCCATGTCATGGTTTCGCAGCACGGGAGCGGAGAACTTGTGTTGGGTGATTCCCACGAGTATGGCCGAGCGATCGAACCCTTCGACAAGGTGGAGATTGACGAGTTGATTTTGCAAGAACTTCGTCGCATTGTGAATTTTCCGGATTGGACGATTGCGCAGCGTTGGCACGGGGTGTATCCCGTGCTGGAGGACGAAATCCTGTTTGTCGAAGAGCCCGATCCGGGCGTTAAGCTGGCTATCGCGGTGGGGGGGTGCGGCATGACGATGTCGTTTGGCTTGGCGGATGCGCTTTGGGAGCAGTGGCTTGGCAGCGTGCAAATTCGCCAAGGAACCCCCGCCTGAAACTGGCGGAATCCTACTCTTATTCAAGTGATCAACTAACGATGACCGAACAAACGCAGACGCCCTCTGTCTACACGGGTCCTTTGCGGGCAGCCATTTTCGATTGGGCTGGAACGACCCTCGATTTTGGGAGCCGAGCTCCGGTGCAGGCAGTGAGCAAGCTGTTTGCCGATCGGCAAGTGCCGGTCACCCAGGCCCAGGCGCGCGGTCCGATGGGGATGGCGAAGCGCGATCACCTGGCCGCAGTGTTTGCAATGCCCGAGGTTGCCGAGCGCTGGCAACAGGAGCATGGGAACCCGCCCGGTAAGGCGGACCTCGACCGCATGTACGCCGATTTTATGCCAACGCAGCGGGAATGCCTGGCAGAGCATTCGGAGTTGATTCCCGGGTGCCTCAAGGCGATTGCCGATTGTCGATCGAGAGGCATGAAGATCGGCTCTAGCACGGGCTACACACGCGAACTGATGGATGTGCTAGTACCATTAGCACGTAAGCAGGGTTTTGAGGCGGATGTGGTACTGTGCGCCGGCGACGTCTCAGCGGGTCGGCCCGCGCCTTATATGTGTTGGGAGATTGCCAGGCGACTAGCCGTTTACCCCGCGGCCGCGATTGTCAAAGTCGACGATACGGTGGTTGGCGTCGAAGCTGGCCGCAATGCGGGCATGTGGGCCATTGGAGTAGTGCTCAGCGGCAACGAAGTCGGCTTGAGCCAACCTGAACTCGCCAAGCTCTCGCCAGAGGAGCGGCAAGAGCGATGCGAATTGGCATCGGCAAAGCTGCGACGGGCAGGGGCTCACGAGTTGGTCGATACGATTGCCGATATTCCCGCCGCAGTAGAGCGTATCAATCTCCGACTGAGTCGAGGCGATCGCCCTTAGCATGCAAGTTCGTTAGCGACATCTTTGTGGCACTCGAAATCTCGACGGGTTTTTGTTTTCACTTGAAGTGGTTTGCTTGATGCCCGAATTACCGGAAGTCGAAACAATGCGGCGTGGAGTAACTCCGGCGATTGGCAGCCGAATTGTCGAGGTCGTCAGGCCGCGTTGTTCGCGCAAGCCGATTGAGATTCGTCCTAGCCTGAGTGCTTTTCGTCGCCGAGTGCGGGGTGCAACGATCACCGGGCTGGCGCGTGCCGGCAAGCGCGTGGTCATCTGGCTCGACACCGAAGAAGCGATTGTCGTCGAGCCGCGGATGACCGGTTTGTTGCTGGTAGTCGACCCACCGACCCAGGAGCATCTGCGGTGGCGACTAGTTCTCGAAGGCGGATCGCTGGGAGAAATGTCCTATTGGGATCGTCGTGGTCTGGGGAGCGTGCGATTGTTCAATCGCAACGAGTTTCAGGAATCTTTCGGCCCTGATCGGCTTGGCCCCGACGCGTTGGGAATCACTGCCGCGGTCTATCGTCAGCAGTTGGGGGATTCCAAGCGAGAGATCAAACCGGCACTGCTCGACCAGCGTGCGGTGGCAGGGATTGGCAATCTCTATGCTTCAGAGATTCTGTTTGTCGCAGGAATACATCCTCAGCGCCGATGCTCGGCAATGAACCATCGGCAGTGGCAAGCATTGTCTGCAGCAACGAGAAGCGTGCTTGCCGAAGCAATTCGCTATGAAGGATCGACCCTTGGCGACGGGACGTATCGTAACGCGCTCAATCGGCAGGGCGGTTACCAGAATCATCACCGAGTATACGACAGGGCAGGAGAAGTATGCGGAGACTGCCGGTCGAGCAGAATCTGTCGCATGGTTCAGAACCAGCGTTCGACTTTCTACTGTTCCAGATGCCAGAAGCGAACGGGTGCCAGGTTGGCCTAGGATAGCAGCCCAGAAAACAAGCGTGGCTCAGCTCTCGGCGATCGACTCAAACGCACGACTGCGGAAGTCTCGCAAGGCATCGATCAATTCTGGCATGGTTTGATACCGATCGCTGGGGTCTTTTTCGAGCGATTTGAGAGCGATCGCGGCAAGCTTGGGCGGGATGTGGCGATTGGGCGTACGCTCCTGAGGCGGAATGGGCGTTTCTTTGACGATCATGTCAAACGTCTCGCTGACTTGCTCGCCGCGCAGTGGTTCCTTAAGAGTAAGAATCTCGTACAGCACGACGCCGATGCTGTAGATATCGGTTCGGCCATCGATGGCGTCGCCACCGCCGCGCACTTGTTCGGGGGCCATATAGAGCGGGGTGCCGGGGCGTTGTCCCATGTCGGTCAACTCCTCGTGCTCGATAATACCTTGCTGCGAACTTTCTTCATCAGCGGCCCAGACTTTGGCCACCCCCCAGTCTAGGAGGATGACTTCGCCAAAGGAGCCGATCAGGATGTTCTCTGGTTTGACGTCGCGGTGAACGACGCCGTGGACATGGGCATAAGCCAGCGCATTGCAAACTTGAATCAGGAGGCCAAGCATTCGATCGAGGTTGTAAGTGCGAATCGCTTCTTTGTCGCCCGATATTTGCTTTTCCAAGATATCTCGGATCGTCTCGCCCTCGACTTTCTTCATCGTAAAGTAGAGACGTCCTTCCAGATCGTGGCCGATTTCATAGACCGGAACCGTGCACGGGTGCTGGAGCTGAGCAGTAACTCGGGCTTCGCGTAAGAATCGGGCCCGCATGTATTCGTTGTTGGCCAGGTGGGGATGAAGTATTTTCATCACCACGTTTCGTCCCAAGTTGTTATCAAAACAAGACTGCAACAGGGCAGCCCCTCCTTTGGCTAGCGGGGCGAAGTTGGTGTAGCGGTTGAAGCTGTTCGAAAAGTACTTCGAAAGCTGCTTGTCGGTCACCTTCGCGTCGATATGCGGATAGTTGTCTTCTGGCGGAAAGTTCGGCGATTGTTCGGTCATGACACGCGTATCAGCTTGCGTTGAACAGGGGCGGGGCACAAGAGTGACATTTTAGTACCGGCGTGGGAAATACCAAGGGCAGCCCAGCAAGTCTCTCGACCCGGGGCAGAAGTTTGTTTGCAATTGCCGAGCTCTTGGTCTCTAATGATCGGCGGACTCGCCATGGCGAGCGATTTGCTGCCGCGCGGCAGCGACCAAAAAGCTTCTTTGGGGAATCAGGGAGGTTGGAAATGAGTATCGACAAGTTCAGCGACAGCATGGGTCAGGTGGGTCTGGTTGGGCGTCGTACTTTCCTGGAATATGCGGGCAAGTCGAGCCTGGCTGCCGGCGCGGCGCTGGGCTTGCCCGCGATCGTTGCTCGCGCCGTACCGAGCTCGGTTGCCGCCACGCAGCCCGAGTCGATGGTGAAGCAGTTATTCGACATGTTGTCGCCTAAACAGCGCGAAACCATCTGCTTCCCTTGGGACTATCAAGATCCTAAACGGGGATTATTACGTACCCGCGTTTCCAATAACTGGGACATTACCGATAAGACGATCAACAGCGAGTTCTATACGAAAGATCAGCAAGCGGTGATTCGCGCGATCTTCGAAGGTCTTTATCAGCCTGAATGGCTTGAGCGGATTGATAAACAACTGACCGATGACTCGGGCGGTTATGGTGAGTCGAATAGCATTGCTATTTTCGGTGAGCCGGGAACTGACAAGTTTGAATTCGTGCTGACGGGCCGGCACATGACGGTACGATGCGACGGTAACTCGGCTGAGCACGTGGCCTTTGGCGGTCCGATCTTTTATGGCCATGCCGGCGAGAACTTTGATGAAGAGCCAGATCACCCCGGGAATGTCTTTTGGGGCCAGGGTCTCGAGGCGAACAAACTGTACCAGGCGCTCGACGGTAAGCAACAGCAGTTGGCATTGGTCAAGAAGGGACTACCTGACGAAGACCAGGTAGGCTTCCGCGGCGCCGAGGGGAAGTTCCAGGGTATTCCGATCACCGAGCTTTCGGCCGACCAGAAGGCGCGAGTTCAAGAAGTACTTAGCAAGCTTGTCGAACCCTACCGTCAAACGGATCAAGACGAAGCGATCGCGTGTCTCAAAGCCCAGGGAGGGCTTGATGCTTGTCATTTAGCGTTTTACCAAGAAGACGATATTGGAGAAGACGGCGTTTGGGACAATTGGCGGTTGGAAGGACCGTCGTTTGTGTGGCATTACCGCGGCGCGCCCCATGTGCATGTTTGGGTGAATGTCGCGGACGACCCGTCGGTGGTGTTAAACGCTTAACGACGATCGTTTGATTCGTCGCAGTTCTTGTGAATTGGCGGGTTGGGCCGGAGATGAAGGGGCTCTGGGCTAACCTGCGGGCTGCCATCTGGGCATTTATTCGCGGTCAATTACCACCATCAGCTCACGGGAAAGCTCTTCGAGCTTAGTGGGATGAGTGATTTTTTGCCCCTGGCGATCGGTTACATAGAAAACGTCGACAACCTGATCGAGCGAGGTGGCGATCTTGGCGTGGCGAATAATGGTTGACATGTCGTGCAACTTACGGGCGAGTTTGTAGAGCAATCCTTTGCGGTCAAATGTGAAGACCTCGATGATTGTAAAGTCGGCGGAAAGCTGGGTGTCGATGCGCACTTCATTGGGCAGAGCCGAGAGTTGAATCTTTTCCTCGGCTGCTTCTTCTCCCCAAGCATGCCGGAACTGGGGAGGTTCATCCGAATCAATCGAGGCTGCAAGCGCTTGGCAGATTCTATTCTGCCTTTCGAGAGGCGTCTCGTCGCTTGCTTTCTGATCAGCGACCACGTATCGGAGTACAAGCAACTGGTCGGCGAGCACATCAGTCGAAGCAGAAAGTATCTGCATTCCCTGGCTGGAGAGCACACCGGCCATTCCCGAGAAAAAACCTCGTCCTGTACCATGCTTGACTCCTGCGGTGAATTCAAGCGTCTTTGTCTCGGGTTGGGGAATGCAGACCACGTCGGCGGCGCAATCACTTAGCTGATGGAAGCGTCGCAGCATTTCGAGAACTTCGTTGGTGTCGCTTCCCGCCAAATAGCCGGAGGGAAGGACCGCGATTTGGCTGGCAAACCAGCTGTCGGCTTTTTCCTCGGGCTTCAACTGATCGAGAAGTTCTCGCCGGGTGGCTTCGAGTTTCGATTCATAGATGGATTTGCCATCGTCTTGGAGCAGTCTGGTTGAACGAGCAAAAACATCGGCCAAGACTTCGATCTTCCAATCATTCAGTACGCCAGGCCCTACCGCTGCGAGATCGGCGCAAGTCAGTACGAATAACATTCGCAGCCGATCGACGCTGCCCGCAGCTTTAGCAAAATCACGCAGCAGATTGGCATCGCTCGTGTCGCGACGGAAAGCCAGATGCGACATGGTTAGGTGTTTATGGACCAGAAACGTGATGTCGCTAGCCGCCGGAGCGTCGATGCCGAGCAGGGCAGTCGTTTCTTCGGCGATCTTCTTGCCGACCTGACAGTGATCCTCTTCAAACCCTTTTCCCAGATCGTGTAGCAAAAGTGCCAGGTGCAGGACGCGCTTGTCTTCGACGTCGCGATACGCCTGGCCGAGCGCGTCAGGCCGATCGGCAAAGGCCGCTCCTTTGCGAACGGCACGCAAGCTGTGCTCGTCGACAGTGTACTTGTGATACTGGTTGAACTGCAGCAGACATTTGGCGTGACGAAAAGCGGGAATGATTTTTTCCAGGAACCCCAGCTCGTGGAGCACCCGAACAAACTCGCCAACATGCTTCGGATTGGCCAGGGCGTCGAAAAACTGTTCGGCAACTTCTCCGGCTACCTGGTCCGGATACTCAGGTGCGGCCAAGAGCAGGGCCGAGAAGGTGCGATGATCGAGGTGCTTTCGTTTCCGCACCGAGAGGCCGACAAGCTTGAGAACCTCGCGAATGTCTTGTTGAAGCTTGGCCATGCCTTGGGGAGTAGCACTCAAATAGCTCAGACCAATCCGGAAGTCGCCGTCGACGGTTTTGCCAAGCACAGGGTCGAGCACTCGAGTTACGCGAGAAGCCACTTGGAAGCTTGCTTCGCGGCGTCGCACCATCTGCCAGAGATCATTGGTGTGACGAAAATAATCGCGCATCAATTGTTCTACCGGAAGCATACCGAGTCGGTGGCTGTGTCCCAGGCGATCGGCCACGCGTAGTTGCTCGGCACGATCGAGTAAGTCACGTGCCGAATCTGCGTGGAAGTGCATCTCGTTGCGCAGGCGAAGGAGGAACTTTCGAGCAGTGAGCCAGCGATGATGGTCCAGCTTGGAGATTGCACCCAGCAACAGCAAACGATCGGGGTCGCTAGCCCCGTGCTCTGCATATCCCAACCAACTGAGCAGATTCATGTCGCGCAGCCCGCCTCGCGAACGTTTCACGTGAGGTTCAAGCAGGTAGACGGTCTCGCCATATTGATTGCGTTCAGTGGTTCGAGATTCGAAGAAGCTTTGGCAGAGGCTCTTGTAGTTGCGGTTGGCCATTCTTTCGAAGCTCGAACGAAATGTCTCGTGCAGCGACTGATTGCCTATCAGGGGTCGTGCGTCGATGAGCGACGTGCAGACGACGACGTCGTCTCCGGCGAGTTGTACCGCTTCTGTCGGAGTCCGCACACTGTGTCCCAGTTGCAGCCCCACATCGAAGATGCCTTGGGTCATGGGGCGCAATTGAGCTGCGACTTCTTTCGGGTCGCGGCTCTGATGCAGAATCATCAGATCGACATCCGAGTAGGGGGCGCACTGGCGCCGACCGTAGCTACCCAGGCCCACGACAGCCACTTGGGTACGCAGGGCGTCGGCGGCAGAGGCATCGAGCTCGCTCAGCGCGACCTCGAACAGACGAATCACTACATTGTCGACCAGCGTAGCCAACTTTGCGGAAACGCGCAGTCCATCGAGCCCACGATCATGAAGCTCGCGAATCTCAGCCCGTTTCTCTCGCAAATCCTTACGTAGCGACTGAACCGTTTTGCCTAAGAAAGAACTGTTGGGCATTCGTTGTTCGTCATTTCTCTCTCATCCTACAGAGCTTCGCCGCCTGTTTCGCCAGTGCGGATGCGAATCGTATCGGTCAGCTCGGATACGAAGATCTTGCCATCGCCAATCTGTCCCGTCTGAGAGGTCTTGATGATCGAGTCGATCACGGCCTGAGCCCGGTCGTCGTCGATGACCACTTCCAGTTTCACTTTGGGAACGAAATCGACAGAATACTCGGTGCCACGATACGTTTCGGTATGACCCTTCTGTCGGCCGAAGCCGCGGACTTCGGTCACGGTCATCCCAGCAATGCCTTGTTCGCTGAGAGCGTTCTTGACATCCTCGAGTTTGAAATGACGAATAATCGCTTCGATCTTCTTCATCGCGCCAGTTCCTCTTGATGGGGATTACTCGCTTGGCGACTAATCCAGATGTTGCGCCGCCTCGCGTCGAGTGGTGAAAAAGTGGTTTCCTGGTATCTCGAAACTGCTTGGCACCCGCTGCTAGTGGCTGCCTACGCTAGAATATAACCTTCTTCGCCGTGTTCGCTCAGGTCCAAACCTAGAACTTCGCTCTTCTCGCTAACTCGAAGCCCCATCACTGCGTCGAGAACCTTGAGGATCACAAAAGTTGCGACAATACTGAAAATCCAGGTCACGCCAATCGCCACCAGTTGGCCCGGCATGACGCTGCCTTGTTCGAGGATTCCCAGGGGCTGGCCTTCGGCAATGTCCCAACAGGCCCGAGTCGCAAAGACGCCGGTGAGCACCGCGCCCAGGGTGCCGCCGACGCCGTGAACGCCGAAGGCGTCGAGCGAGTCGTCATAGCGGAACTTGTTCTTGATGGTGCCGCAGGCAAAGGCACAGATGATTCCTGCCGCAAAGCCCATGATCAGCGCCGGCATCGGATTGACAAATCCAGCGGCTGGAGTGATGCATACCAGACCGGCCACGGCCCCCGAGGCGGCACCCAAGACGCTTGGTTTGCCGATCTTGATCCATTCGTAAAACGACCAGCCCAAGAGCCCTGCCGCGGCGGAAAAGTGGGTGACAGCAAAGGCGCTGGAGGTAAGGTGGTCGGAAAGCAGTTCACTGCCAGCATTGAATCCGAACCAGCCAACCCAGAGCATTGCGGCGCCAAGCGTAGTGTAAGTGAGATTGTGCGGCCGCAGGTCGGCGCTGCCGTAGCCGCCCCGCTTGCCGATGACCAGAGCGCAAATCAGGGCCGAAATTCCCGAACTAATGTGTACGACGGTCCCTCCAGCAAAGTCGAGTCCGCCGCCACTCCAGGCATGTGCCGAGCCGAAAGCCAGAATCCCGCCGCCCCACACCCAGTGGCAGAGCGGGCAATAGACGAACGTACCCCACAGAATGCTAAAGACGACCATCGTGCTGAATTTCATCCGCTCGGCAAAAGCACCGCAAATCAGCGCCGGGGTAATGATAAAGAACATGCCTTGGAAGAGCATGTGCGTGAGCCGCGGAATGTCACCCGCCATCGGCTCGATAGGAGCGTTTGCATCAGGGTCCCAATCACGCTGGACGCCACGCATAAACAGGTAATCGCTGTTGCCGATGTAGGGCCCGTCGCCACCGAAGGCGAGGGAGTATCCATACAGCGACCAGAGTACGGTCATCAAACCCATTAGAAACAAGCACTGCATCATGACGCCGAGGACGTTCTTTTTGCGAACCAAGCCGCCATAGAACATGGCCAATCCAGGCGCGGTCATAAACAAGACCAGGGCGCAGCTGGTGAGCATCCAGGCGTTGTGGCCTGCCAGGGCAGCTTCGTCTGCCTTGGCCGCTACTGTGGCGAGATCAGGCCCATCCTGAGCGACGGCAGCTTGCGACAGCAGCGGAACGATTGCTATTGAAAGGGCAAGCCAGCGGAATATCGAGCACATATCGTTTCTCCATCATTGAAAAGATTGTGTGATAAGAAGGCACTCCGCCCAAGAGCCTTCCGGTGCGCCTACAGTAAATGCCCAGCAACGCCGAGCTGGAATGACAAGATAGGATGCAGGCGAGTGGCCGTAAAGTAGGTCGATCCGACTTAGGGCCAAAAACCGGCTGAGAATTGCTTTTTGGTTCACATGCAGGCAGTATCCTGCAGGGCACCGGTCTCAATCCCAGGACAAGGCCTTGCTATTGCTTCTGCCAGAGAGTGTCGTCTACTCCCACCGCCGCGTTGGCTGCTCGCGCCAGCACAAACAGCAGATCGCCAGTGCGATTCATGTACTTAATGACTGTTTCGCGCACCGGGGCCACTTGACTCAGCGCGACAATCTCGCGTTCGGCTCGCCGGCAAACACAGCGAGCCAGATGTAGCAGCGAAGCGCCTGTCGCACCGCCAGGCAAGATGAAGTTTTTCAACTCCGGCAAGTCTGCTTCGGACGAGTCGATGAAGGCCTCGAGTTGGGCAACATCGTTGTCCTGGAGGAGCCCAGCCGGTTGATCGGCAGCTCGAGGATTTGCCAACTCGGCTCCCAAGTCGAATAGTTGGTTTTGGAGAAGATGAAGAATCTCGTCGATGGGCGGCGATACTCCCAGCGAACGGGCGACCCCCAAGGTGGCGTTCAACTCGTCGATTGTTCCATACGCCTCGATGCGCGCATCGCACTTTGTCACTCGGCCACCGCCGAAGAGAGAGGTTAAACCTTGGTCGCCTGAGCGGGTGTAGATTTTCATGAGAGAGGCATTGAAGCTAAGGGCAGAGGATTGAGTTGTTACGCTTAGTTGTGAATCGAACACTGCGTTCAGCGTAACAAGTATGCTGGTTATGACGAAATGACGGATTGTTCTTTGTTGAATCGGCCTGCTAAGAGATATAGGGGTTGATCCGCGTCGGTCGCATTCAGTTTGTTCCGCTCGAACCCCGTGAATCCTCAGCTACGGGCTGCAAAAAAGACAACCCGAATGTAGGCTTTTGTGATTTGCGCAGCTAGAATCTATCGTCCGCAAAACTTCCCCAACCTGCCGATTTTCTCTCCGAAGCGGTGTGCTGCAGGCAGTCCTTCACAGATTAGCGAGGCCACGCTGTAGCTGATTGAAGGCTAGTGAATTGATTTTTCAAGGAGTTCTTGATGTCTCGACTAATCTCCTGTTCTGCCTGCTGCCTGCTTTTTCTGAACATCGCGATGGCGCCTGGCAAGGTTTTGGCTGGCCCAACTGCCCCGGTTTCTGAACTTGCTTTCGTAGCTCAAGCCGAGGACGACTCGCCATCTGCTGCCCCGGAAGATGCCCCGACCGAGGAAGAGGTAGCTAAAGCCGAAGAGCCAATTGCTCAGGAGGAAGCTAAGGCTCAGGAAGTGAACGCCGACGCAGAGCCCGAGGCAGACACAGAGCCCGAGGCAGACAAGGAGCAAGCGGAAGAGTCAGAGGAAACGGAAGGAGATGAGGAAGCAGGTAAAGCGAAAGAAGAGGAAGAAAAAGGTCCCAAGCCTCATAAAGTCGAGCGGAAACCGTTGAAGATCGAAACGGAGGTCGATGCCGTTTTGGTCGCCAGCGAGATGGCGGAGGTTGCCTTGCGTCCTGAAGTCTGGACGCAGTTTGAAGTCGTCGAGGCAGTTGAACATGGCGCTCGGGTGAAGAAGGGCGACGTCCTGGTGCGGTTTGACGATGAAAAGCTCGAAAAGGAACTAACTGGCGAGATGCTCGACCAGCAGCTTGGTGAGCTGGCGATGATGAGCGAGGAGGAAGACTTTCCGCGCGAAAAGAAACTGATGGAGCTCAGGTTTGAGGAGGCGCGCCGCAAGCACGAGCAGTTGCTCGAAGACTATGAACTCTACCAGTCGACGGATCGGCCTCACTTCGTTGAAGTCACCAACTATCGCTACCAGGAGGCCCAGGAGAACCTTGCCTCGCAGCGAGAAGAACTCGAGCAGCTAGAGAAGATGTACGCCGCCGACGAGTTGACCGAAGAGACCGAAGCGATTGTATTGCGTCGCCAGCGGTTCGAGGTCGAGACTGCCGAACTCATCCTGAAATTGCAGGCTGCCGACCGCGACTACGCGCTCAACGTCTCGCTACCGCGTCGCGACGAATACTATGCGACTATGCTCCGCGAAGCAGAAATCACACTCGAACAGGCCAAGAGTGCGAAGGAAGTAGGTCTGACCCGAGGCAGGTACGAACTGGAAAAGAAACGCGAAGCCCGCGCCAATAGCGTCGATCGCCATTCCAAGCTGGTGAGCGATCGAGGACTCATGGTACTGCGTGCACCCGTCGACGGTACGGTCTACTATGGCGCATGCAGCGAAGGGAAATGGCAAGAGGTCGCCTCGTATGCTACGAAACTGATCCCCTTTGGCGTCGTGCCTCCTAACAAAGTGATCATGACGGTTGTCCAGCAGCGGCCGTTGTACGTACAAGCTGCCCTTTCCGAAAAGGAGTTGCCCGATTTCATCGCTGGCCAGTCGGCGACAGTAGTGCCGGCGGGCGATTCCGAGCTCGAGTTGCCTGGGAAGGTGACCGAAGTCTCTGCCGTCCCCGGGGGAGATAGGAAGTTTGCCACCCTGATCGAAGTTGACATGGCCGACGCACCCGATTGGCTTGTTGCTGGCATGACCTGCAAGGCCAACGTCACGGTTTACGAGAATGCGGCAGCGTTGGTAATACCTACCGAACTGGTGCAGACCGACGAAGACAACAAGAAATCGAAGTATGTCATGCTCGTCGACCGCGAGACCGAGAAGCCTGTGCGGCGCGATGTGAAGCTAGGCCGCGAAAAAGAGAAGCTCGTCGAGGTGCTCAGCGGCCTCAATGAGGGAGACGAGATTGTCGAGGAAGAAAAGAGTGACGAAGATTGAGGGCAGTGAAAGCAACAAGGCGAAAGCGGCAGGATGGTGAGCTCTAACGCTCCGTCGTGGCTGTCGATGTAAGAGTTCAACGAAAGAATGCTACGGATGTACACCCATCGGTTGACTCTGATCCTGGCGACGCTCACGGGTTTTTGCGACGATGCACTTGCCCAGCAAGCGGCGACGTTGGCGGCTCCCCCGCCATTGGCCATCGCTGGCCCTGAGCCCGAGGCGTCATCGCCTTTGCCGGTCGAACAGGTTGTTGCATCGATCGGGCGAGGAGTGGATTTCCTTACGCAATCGCAGCGTAAGGACGGAGCTTGGGGCAGTGCTGAAAGTCAACGTTACTATGGCATTACCGCGCCGATCCCTGGCGCCCACAATGCTTTTCGCACTGCCGTCACCTCACTGGCGCTGGTTGCATTGATCGACGCATCGAGCCAGCTCGAAGGCGACCGGCTTGCTGCCGCACAGTCAGCTATCGAGAAGGGGCAGGATTGGTTATTGGAGTTCGGCGACGAACTTCGGCGCGCTGCACCCGACGCTTACGGCCAGCGTCGCGATTCTCACACCCATCAGCGCACCTTTACTCTCTATAACGTGTGGGGCCATGCATACGCGATTCACGCGCTCGTGAGTTTGTACGACCGAGCGGAGGGCGACCCGGAATTGCAGGCGAAGCTCAAATCGGCGTTGGAATACCAGGTCGATCGATTGCGTCGGTGCGCGTTTCTCAACGGCGGTTGGGGTTACTACGATATGGTCGCCCGCACCAAGACGCCCAGCGGCAGCCCGATTAGTTTTACTACGGCTACTGTGTTGATAGCTTTGCAGGAGGCGGCGGAGTTGGAGGTTTCCTTTCCACAGGAGCTGACTCAAAAGGCTCTCGATTCGATTCTTCGGCAGCGCTATCCCGACTTTGCCTATGCCTACGGCGAATACTTGCGTTTTCACCCTCGCATCGGAATCAATCGACCCGCCGGCAGCCTTGGTCGCTCGCAAGTTTGCAACCTGGCGCTGCGGATGTATGGCGACACGCAGGTGACCGACGAGGTGCTGAGAACCTGGCTCGACCGATTGGTTGCCCGCAACGGTTGGCTCAGCATGAGCCGCAAGCGGCACATTCCAGGAGAATCACCGCACTTTGCCGACTTCAGTGTTGCAGGCTATTTCTTTTACTATGGCCATTTCTACGCGGCGAAGTGTATCGAAGAACTTCCCGCCGCGGAGCAACCCTTCTATCAGGATCACTTGGCCAACATTCTTGTCCCGCTGCAAGAAAAGGACGGCAGTTGGTGGGATTTCCTGCTGTACGATTACCACCAAGCCGCCGGCACCGGGATGGCCGTCTCGACGCTAGTGCGTACGCTGCATGAATAACCAGCGCGCGTTGAGCAGTTGAGCCAGCGTCTCTTTGCGTACTATCCTGCTTTATAAGCGGGTCGTTGCACGATCGATCGCCACGAGTGCCGCACCGATCGAGCCGCCGATGACCTCGTCGGCGATTGCGTCGAGCGGGGTCGAATCGCGGTTGATGATCACCAGTCGCCCGCCTTGTTGCTTGGTCATGACGGGCAAGTTGGCGGCGGGAGTTACGACCAGCGACGAACCGATGGCAAACAGGAGCCCGGCTTGTTGGCACCAGTCGGCGGCCTCCTCTAGCACTTCGCGGGGCAAGGCCTGGCCAAAGGAGATGGTCGCATGCTTAAGCCTGCCGTCGCTACAGTGGCGGCAAGACGGGACCTCTTCGGTCGCTAGGAATTCGGCGACCAGGGGGCCGGCGTCGTAACGTGCGCCGCAGTCCTGGCACTGAACCTGACGTGCTGTGCCGTGAAGTTCCAAAACGTTTTGATTGCCAGCGATCTGATGCAAACCGTCGATGTTTTGGGTGACCACGCCGTGGATTCTGCCCGCTGCTTCCCATTCGGCGATGATCCGATGCCCGTCGTTGGGCAGAGCGTCGGCAAACTCACTGTGGCCGACTGCCTTTTGTTGCCAGTATTCAAGTCGAGCAGCGGCGCTGGCCATGAACTCGTCGTAGTAGACGGTTCGGTACTTCGTCCAGACGCCTCCAGGTGAGCGAAAGTCGGGGATACCGCTTTCGGTGCTGATTCCGGCGCCAGTGAACACGACAGGTTTGTCGGCCTCTGCCAGCCAGTTGGCAATTCGTAATGCGACTGCGGCGTCCATGTTCGCTATTGTCAGAGCGCGGCGTAATTGGGTCAAGTCGCTCAGTGACAAGTGCTAAAGTCCCAACGCCTTTGTTTTCCACGGCGTTGGATCGTTGACTACGCCGTGGTCAATAGCACCTTTGCGAGTGAGATAAGATGTTGGATACTGAGGTCAGCCCAATCGGTTTGTCCATCAACTCGGAAAAGGAATACCCAACAGTGAGCTACGACGTACGCAATCAAGTTGCCCTGGTGACCGGCGCCAATCGTGGAATTGGTAAGGCAATAGTCGATGTGCTCTTGAAACATGGAGCTAGCAAGGTCTATGCCGGCGTGCGTCGGCTCGAATCGGCAACACCGTTGGTCGAGGTTCATGGCGAGAAGGTCGTTCCGCTGGAAATCGATTTGATGCATCCTGAGACTATTGATGCCGCAACTCATGTAGCCGGCGACGTTTCGCTGGTGGTGAACAATGCCGGCGTACTGCATACGTCTACGCCGTTGGCAGACGAGGCGATTGAGTCGTTGCAGATAGAGATAGAGACAAATGTTTATGGGCTGATTCGCATGGCTCGCGCATTTGCACCGGTGCTGCAAGCCAACGGCGGCGGTGCGCTGGTACAGCTGAATTCGGTAGCTTCGCTACGTGCATTTGCCGGGTTTGCGACCTACTGCGCGTCAAAGGCGGCTTCGTACTCGATTACCCAATCGCTGAAACAATTGCTCAGCGAGCAAGGGACGGCGGTTTTGAGTGTGCATCCCGGGCCGATTGCCACCGACATGGCTAGCGCTGCTGGCATTATGGATCAGGCTGAACCGCCAGAAGTCGTTGGCGAAGCGATCGTCGCTGCGCTCAAGTCAGGTGAGTTTCACTGCTATCCCGATAGGTTCGCCAAAGAAGTCGGCAGTGCATATCGAAGCTACAGCGAAGCCGTGATCGCCACCTAAACGACCCGTTTTCGACGAGTCGGCTTTCTGGCAAGAAAGATCGAGTCCCTGCATTTATCCCACGGTTTGAGCATTGCGGCGGCGCTGGACGCGTTCGACGGCCTCGACGGCCAATTGCAACAGGTATCTCAACGGGCACGGGCAAGTTGGTCCGTCCAGGTTGTCGCAGTCTGCACAGATCTGGTCGTGCAGTTTCTGGGCATAGGGCTCCATTTGCACGCTTTCGGTGGACTGGCACAACTCGACCAATTGGGGAAAGTGCTGCTCGATGCCGCAAACCCTGCCCAGTGGTGCACAGGGGGGGCCGCCCGGCTGGCGTTCGACGCAGCGGCTACAGACGCTCTCTCGCAGCTCTACCAGAAACTCATCGTATTCATTTTCGGCAGCCATAGTTTCAACTCCTCATCGCTACGAATAGGACTCTAAGGATGGCGGTCCTGTCGCAGTTACCCACAGGCATTGAGATAGAAGTGCAAATCTAGTGCCTGAGGGTCTGGGGCACTGGCTGCCTCGATCTGGATAGTGCCCTGACGCAGGCCAAGGGCACTAGCAGCGTTGCGGTCTGTCTGTCTCAGAGGGCCGAACTGGCACTGCCAGTGTGACACAATTGCGCCAGGTGTGCGATTTGAGACGAATCTAACCGTCCTAGCGCATCGAAAGAGCCACTGCCAAGGTCGGATAGCTGTCACCAGCCGCGGTCCTTGCCGGCGATACCGACCCAGTTCCTGCAAAGGGCAGGAGGCCTGGCCACCAGTTTGCCCTGCTTCTTCTGCGTCAGATTGTCGCGATTATGACGATCCAGGTTTGCCGATTCGAGGCGGTATTCGCGGCAGGTGTTTGGTGGCTCCCGAGCCGTAACCTATTCTTCCATTGTAAGGCGAAAGTGAGCCCAATCAGGGTGAAACGGTTCGTCTCGAGGATCCCCTCCTCGGAAGGAGACTTCGGTCTCACAAATCAGCTCCCGGTAACTCCCGCAACGTTTATGTGGCCAGACCATTTTGCTTGGACCCAGCAAAGAGTTCGCCGATGGGCTTTCTAAAGAATTTCTTCAATAACGTATTTCACGAAGATGCAGTCGCGCAAGTCGCGAGCAGCTTTCATCAACTTAGCGAAGATGAACTCGAAGCTCATTTAGGCGTCAATCGCTACGACAGCTTTGTGCTCACCGACGCTGTGCGGCCATCTTACGATCTGGACGTTGTCCCATCGTCCGGCTTTCGACACGACAGCTACCGCGACGAATCGTCGCGACAAGATGTGCCCGTCGTAATGGCAGCAGTGACCCGGGAACGACTTTTCAATACGTTCATGGAATTGCTCGACCCGTTAGGTCCAGTGGTCGACGTAGTGCTCGAGACGAGCCACGACTACAGCACTTCGGGACATCAAGATCTGTACCGCGAGCATATCGACATGCCAATTCTACAGAGCATTCTGTGGGATTTCGAAGACATGCTCGTCAACGACGGCTGTACCGGCCTGGCCGTGCTGAATCCTCGCACGCCGCAAGAAGTACAGTTCGACGAACACAAGATACTGATTGTCTACGGCAAGGATCTGCGAGCCTATGAGAGCATCATGATCGACGCGGGCTTGAATTGTCGCGAAAATATGAAGTTCATAACCGAGGCAGAACACGTCCATTCGACAAACGATGAGTACATCGAACGGTTTGAAGAACTGAAGATGCGATTGGGCATCGATGGATCAGACTATTAAACTGCACATCGATACGAAACCACTTGGCTGCGGCTTTGCACCCGCCAGGCCGGCCGCTCCAGGTGAGTGGCCGGCCTGATTTTCTTGACCCTCTGCTAGCATTCTCTTCGCCGACCTTTTCGCCCTTGCCCTGCTGGCAGGCATCCGCGAAGATTCTCCGCCCGATTCTGGGCATTCGTCGTAATGATCGGCTCGAGGTGTGGATGCGGCTTTTCCTGATAACACTCTGTGCGGCGCTAGGCTGTCAGCCGGTTCAGACTGCGCCGACCATGTTGTTCACCGCTCCTCAGGCGGTGCCAATAGGGCCGGCGGTTGCTTCGCCGCCGCTGCAGAACAACACGATTCTGCAGCCCGCCATAGCTGCTCCTGCTGGTTCACCATGCGCCAACCCGTTGTTTGTACCAGTAACAAATCAGGATTGGGCATGGGAGCAGATTGTCGATGTGGTCGACGACTATTTTCGTATCGAACGCGAAAACCGGGTGCAGCTAATCGGCAACGTGATGACTGAAGGTCGTATTGATACATTTCCCCAAATTGGAGCGACCTGGCTCGAGCCGCATCGTCCCGACTCGGTGGGGCGTGAAAACCGTTGGGAAAGCACGCTGCAAACGATCCGACGGCGAGCCGTGTTGCGTGTGATTCCCGAGCAAAACGGATATCTTGTCGATGCGGTGGTCTACAAGGAACTGGAAGATCTTCCCAGGCCCGAGAACTCGACCGCCGGTGCAGCGACCTTTCGCCACGACAATTCGCTCTCAAGCCGAGTCAACGAAGGAGTCTTTCGCACTCGACTTTCCGATCATTGGCTGTCGCTGGGGCGCGATCCGGCCGTGGAACAGCAGATGTTGGCGGAGATTCGCGCAAGAGTTGTCGGCGAAGCTACTGGCGTGCTGCTGAAGTGATTGACGAGGAGGCGATTAGAGCTGTCGACTGCCAGCGGTCTGTACAAATCCTATTTGGTAACTTTAGCTGTCTGGACAGGAACGCCTAGCTTGGAAATTGGCAAGGCCGTGGTCGCCGAGCATTGCTCTTTGAAGACCGGTAGTCGTACCGTGAAGGCGGTTCCTTTGCCGACAGTGCTTTCCACTCGAAAGCGTCCTTGATGGGCATCGACGATATCTTTGCAGGCCGAGAGTCCAACGCCCGTGCCGCCTTTCCCGGTTTCGTCGGGGCCGTCTTTGGTGCTGTAGTAGCGGTCGAAGATCTTGGTAAGTTGCTCGCGTGGGATACCAACCCCAGAATCGCGAACTGTCAGGTCGACTGCTTCGGCGGCTACATCGTGAGTCAGCCGAATCAGAAGCTCACCGCCGTTGGGCATTGCCTGGCGGGCGTTGGTCATGAGATTCAGAAGCACTTGTTGAATTTGGTTGCCGATCGCACGCACGGGCGGTACTTCGGCAAATTCGCAGCGGACCGCGACGCGGTACTTTTGCATTTCACGCTCCAGCAGCACAAGCGATTGGTCGATGATCTCGGCCAGCTTGGTGGGCGCAAATTCTTGTTTACGATTGCGGGCCAGTCCGAGTACGCTGTTTGTGATTTTCTCAGCGCGCTGCGAAGCTTCGAGAATCTTGGTCAGTGCTTTGTCGCGAGTTGGCTCGTCTTTGTGTCGCAGCCCAAGTTTTGCATAGTTAAGGATGGTCATCAGCACATTGTTGAACTCATGGGTCGTGGTGCCGACCAATTCGCCAAGAGCAGCTAGTCGCTGTGCTTCGACCAGTTGTTGTTGCAGGGCTTCAATCTGTTGTTCGCTGGTGAGTTGGCCGCCTTGATTCATCGTTGGTCCTAGGCTGTTGGTTCATTTGTGCCTGCAAGGTGCAAGGGCATAGGCTGCGTAGCTTGCCAGAATCGACCACTCTGGTTTGTTTAACTGATCCTAACGCCTTAACTTCCTTCTGCTTCAGCACTTAGTGCATTATTGCGTATCGTCGAATTCGGCTGGGCGACTCAAATCGATCACGCTACAATTCCGCACCCCAAAGACTACCCTATGCTCTAACCCCTAAATCTCCCATGCATACTGCTCAACTGCTATCACAGGCGCTTGATGCCGCTCGTCGTCTTGGTTTCCAGGTTCGCGAAGAATCGCTCGATGGAGCTGGAGGAGGTCATTGTTTGATCCGCGGCAAGAAGTGTTTGTTGCTGGATCTTACTCAACCTCAACGCGAGCAGCTTAATGATGTCCTGGATGCCTTACGCAGCGAAACGGGCCTTGCAACGATTCCGCTCGCGCCGGCGCTGGCAAGCATGCTGCAGGCTACTTCGCTGCAGAAAGCGGCCTAAGCACGGCAACAGTTGCTAGCGTGCTTGGAGATAGAGGCCGTGCGCGCGGATGTAGTCTGCTACCGGCGGAGGAACAAGATCACTCCACATGTCGCCTCGGGCAATCGATCGGCGAATCTGCGAGCTACTGATGGGGGTGGGCGGCATCGCTACTTCGCTGCTGCAAAAACGATCGATTTGATCTGCGGAGAGTAGCTGTTTCAGGTGTTCGAAGGTCGGTTCTCCAGCGCTCGGGCGACGGACCACCAGTGGCGAGGCGAGCCGTAGGATATCGGCTGCCCGGTGCCAGAAGGGCAGCTCGGCCATCGAGTCGGCCCCGATCAGCAAGAAGAGCTCTGAAGCGGGAAGTTGCTGATGAATCGTTTCGAGCGTGTCGACCATGTAACTCACGCCGCCGCGGTCGATTTCAATGGTTGAGAGGTAGAATCCAGGACGGCCTCGAATTGCGAGTTCCAGCATGGCCAGGCGATGGGCGTCGCTGGCCTGTGGTCCTCGAGGCTTGAGCGGCTGTTGGGCGGTGGGCAAGAACCATACGGCGTCGAGATCGGCTTGATCGAGACAAGACTCTGCCAAAAGCAGATGGCCTCGGTGTACCGGGTCGAAGCTGCCGCCAAAGATGCCAAGGCGCTTCTCCAATTTCGGAGTCCGGGGTTCGGAGTTCGAGATGCTCATGGGCGGCTGGTCACTGGAGGTTCTAAACTGGTATCGTACCGTGATTCCCAATGATTGCCCATGTGCCAGGCAGTCTAAGCCGCCATCCGACTTCCGCCATCCGCCGTGACTTCCCAACAGCGAAACCTCTTTGATACCGAGCCAGCCGAGTGGGAATTCGATGCGCGTGAGCAGCGACTCGTCGCCACAGTGATTCTGGAGCAGGGGCCTGACGCAGCTTACGATTATCTCGTGCCGGATCGATTCTGCGATCCCGACCGAACTGACCGATTGTTGCAGCCGGGGCGGCGCGTACGTGTGCCCTTCGGCCGTTCCAATCGCAAGGTAGTTGCCTACTGCGTGCAGCTGGAGATCAGAAGCGTCGACCCTGGTCGCTTGAAGGAGGTGGCCGAGGTGATCGATGCGACGTCGTTATTGTCTCCTGCGATGCTACGTCTTACGCGCTGGATGGCCGACTATTATCTGTGCCCTTGGGGGCAAGTGCTTGAAGCGGTTGTGCCCGCAGGCGTGAGAAAGCGGGCGGGGACACGCGAGGTGCAAATGCTGCGAGTTCCCGAGGATGTGCTGGGTGAGATTGCGAAAGTCAAGCTACCGCCCAAGCAGCGTCACGTGCTCGAACTGCTGGCAGCCCACGGCAAGCCGATGACTCAGGCACAACTGGCTGAGATTGCAGGCTGCACGAGCGGTCCGATTCGACAATTACTGAAGAAGGGCTTGATCGAATCTGAGCGGCTTCGAGTTGGCTCGCGATTGGCGGAAACCGAAGTGACCCCACGAGAAGCCAGGCTTGAACTGAACGACGATCAGCTTCAGGCTCTGAGAACGATCGATACGGCACTGGAAAGCGGCCAGCCGCATGGCATTGTCGTACATGGGGTGACAGGCAGCGGCAAGACCGAAGTTTATCTGCAGGCCATCGAGCGAGTTGTGGGGTACGGTCGCCAGGCGATCGTCCTAGTACCTGAAATCAGTTTGACCCCGCAGACGGTGCGCCGATTTCGATCGCGCTTCGACAGCGTGGCCGTGTTGCACAGCCACCAGACTCAAGTCGAGCGACACGAACAATGGCAAAGGATCGCGTCGGGAGCCGTCCAGGTGATCGTAGGGGCTCGAAGCGCCGTTTTTGCGCCGACTCCGTACCTGGGGCTCATCGTGATCGACGAGGAGCATGAATCGACATTCAAGCAAGACACTGCCCCTCGCTATCACGCTCGCGATGTTGCGTGGCAGCGAGCGCTGGCCGAGAAGATTCCGCTTGTGGTAGGCAGCGCGACCCCTTCGCTCGAGGCGTGGCATCGATCCGAACAGGGTGATTGGCAACGTGCCACCATGCCTCGGCGGATTATGAATCGGCCTCTGCCCGATGTAGCAATCGTCGATCTGCGCGATCCTGTGCAGTCGCGCGGCAGCCGAGGCGGGATTAGTCGCGTCTTGCAGCAGGCCATCACGGCGGCGCTGAGCGACCATGGGCAAGTTATCTTGCTACTGAACCGCAGGGGTTTCTCTACACACATCCAGTGTCCTGCCTGCGGATTTGTGCTCGAGTGTCCCAACTGTGAGTTGTCGCTCACCTTTCATCGTCAGCAACAACGTGCGATATGTCACTACTGCGATTATTTTCAATCGCCGCCGCCGGATTGTCCCGATTGCAAATCACAGGCAATCCGCTACGGGGGTTTGGGGACGCAAAAGCTGGAAGACGAGATTAGAGCGCGATTTCCCAAGCACCTATGCGCACGGATGGATACCGACAGCATGCGGGTACGTGGCAGCCATGAGGAGTTGCTCGATCGCTTTGGCCGGGGAGAGATTGACATTTTGCTCGGCACCCAGATGATCGCCAAGGGGCTAGACTTTCCCAATGTTACGCTAGTTGGCGTCGTCAATGCCGATACAGCGCTGCATCTGCCTGACTTCCGGGCGGGTGAGCGTACGTTTCAGTTAGTAGCCCAAGTGGCGGGTCGAACCGGACGCGGTGTCAAAGGGGGCCGCGTCTTGGTGCAGACATTCAGCCCAGAACATTTCGCGTTGCAGGCAGCTGTACGTCACGACTTTCTCCGCTTTGCAAAGCAGGAGTTTGCCCTGCGGAAACAATTGCAGTACCCGCCGTTCGGCGCGCTAGTACGGCTGGTGGTTCGTGGCCCGTCGGAAGAAGTAACCCGTAGTGTGGCCGACGATTTGGCTCGCCGTTTGAAGCAATCTGGCGGCGACGAGCCAACTCTGCGTGTGATGGGAGCCGCCCCCGCCTCGATATCGAAGCTGCGGAACAACTACCGATTCCAGATCCACCTGCTCGCTGCAGAAATCGATTGCTTGCGTCGAATCGTCGATCTGGCCACCACCGGTTTTAAGCCGCCTCGTGAGATTGTGTGGACCGTCGACGTAGATCCGACGGATATGATGTAATTCTGTGCGGAATCCGGAAGGAGAACTGGGCAGCGAGTCGCAGGAATGCCCGGTGCGGAGCATGCACTTGGACGCCCGCGAGTGACTAACGTAGAATGGGTTTCCGCCACTCGATCACCTCTGCAATCAGCATTCCAAATTCCGCTTTCCCATGAGCTACCGCACATTCAAGCATGCTTTGGGCGAAACCAACTTGGAACGGAAGTGCCGTTTCTTGTTTGGGGCGTGCTTGCTGCCGCTGATCGCGGGTAGCTTCTGGTGGTATGGTTCTGAGACCGACAAGATTGTGGTCGAAAACAATCGACCGGTGGCCGATTCTGTGATCAATTTTGCGGTGCTTGCAGCGCACAAATCGATCTTTGCCGCCGATGTCGGGCAGCCCAACGAGAGCATGATCAAGGTGAATGAGAAGCTGGAGGAGAGCTTTCGCAGTAACACGGTCAGCTGGTATTTCATTCACCCCGACAACACCGAGCGGATTGGCAAGCCTGAAGATACATTTGAATACGACCTTCTCGATCGTTGGTCCGAGCTTGGCGAGGATCTCGTGACCGATGCCAATATTGAAGAGATGATGAAAAAGCCTAAGGAAGAGCAGCCTTGGGAACAGCGAACTGGAGGAGAAGGAACCAATCAGTTTTATCAATACTATTATCCGATTTTTACTAAAGAGTATTGCATTGGTTGCCATAGTACGCCGATGGTCGATGTTTTCTGGCCAGAACTGCGAGTAGGAGATTTGCTGGCGGTTGCTCGTGTCACGATTGACATGGAAGAAACCAACGATCAGATCGCGATGAACCGGGCCATGTTGATTATCGCGGCTATCGTGACGGTGTTCCTGGCGATGATTGCGCTTTACGTGATTGTGCGATATGTCATCGTCAAACCCTTACGACATCTGCGCGACGTGAGCGATGCGATTCGACGTGGGGAAGTTGAGGAGCGGGCCTCGATTCGCACGGGAGACGAATTCGAGGAGCTGGGAGCCGCGTTTAATCGAATGTTGCGCCAGCTGTTGCGCCAGCAAGATGAGTTGCGAGCGGTCAACGACGAACTCGACGGCAAAATCGATGAGATGGCCCAGGCCAATATGCGTCTCTTCGAGATGAACCAGTTGAAAAGCGATTTTCTCGCGACTATTAGCCACGAGCTGCGTACGCCGCTCAATAGCATCATCGGTTTTAGCGATTTGCTCAGTACGGTAGATCGGCTCAACGACAAAGAGCGGCGCTACACGCACAACATTCAAACGTCGGGCAAACAGTTGCTTGAGATGATTAACGACATTCTCGATCTGGCAAAGATCGAGAGTGGCAAAATGGAAGTGCGGCCAAGCGATTTCGACCTGGCGTTGGTGGTGATCACGCAGTGCGACATGGCCCGCCCGCTGAGCGAAAGAAAGAATATCGATCTGGAGTGTGAGATTGCGCCAGGTATGGAACCGATACGGCAGGACCAAGGAAAGCTGGAGCAGATTCTGAACAACCTGCTTTCTAACGCGATCAAGTTCACACCCGACGGCGGTCGGATCAACGTCTCGGCCCGTCGCGACCGACGTGGCGATTTGCGATTGTCGGTGGCCGATACTGGCGTTGGCATCAGCGAATCGGAACAGTTGTTGGTATTTGAAAAATTTCGGCAAGGCACGTCAGTTTTGCCTTCCGGCGATGCGATGACCCGCGAGTATTCGGGCACCGGTTTGGGATTGTCGATCGTTCGTGAACTGTGCCGATTGCTGGGAGGAGAGATCACGCTAGAAAGCGAGCTGAGCAAAGGCAGCGTCTTTACGGTTCATTTGCCATGGAAGCTCACCAAGCTGCCCCGGCTGGAATCGCCGCTTGCCGATGAGTTGAGACAAATGACTAAAATGCGACCCGAGATATCGGCCGTAGCGCCAGCGGTCGATCCCCCACTCGATTCAACATCCAAGGACGCGATCAGTTGATGTCGGAACTTCCAGAAGTTCATTTGTTTACCGATGGTGGTTGTAGCGGCAATCCCGGGCCTGGGGGCTGGGCTTTCTTGTTGCGTCATCCCGCGTCCGACAAACAGTTGGAAGGCTCCGGAGGCGAGGCGGAGACGACCAACAATCGGATGGAGCTCGCGGCAGTGATCGAAGGATTGTCCGCGCTGAAGAAGCCTACGCGGGTCGAGCTTTTTACCGACAGCGTCTATGTTGGCAAAGGCATGAGCGAGTGGATGCCCAAGTGGAAGGCCAACGGCTGGAAACGAAAAGAGGGCAAGCGGTTCGTGCCAGTAAAGAACGAAGATCTCTGGCGCCGTCTGGATGAATTGCTTGGAACCCATACCGTGCGCTACACGCGAGTAGCCGGCCATAGTGGGCATCCCGAGAATGAACGCGTCGACGAATTGGCCGTGGCGGCCTACCAGAAGTTCTTGGGCTTGGGACAGTAACTCAGCTGATTCGCCCGGTGACGGAGTCGCGCTGCGCGGTAGAATGCCGCTATGGAAACCGTCGAGGCCAAAGCCCTGCTCGCAACTCCGGTCGAAGCTCTCTCCAGCGTTAATCGTCAGCGCAGAGAACTTCTGCACAGGCGCGAGATCTGGACGGTCGGCGACCTGCTATTCGACTTTCCACGCGACTACCAAGATCTCTCCGACGAGCGGCAAATCGCCCAACTCGACGAAGGCGAGTTGCAGAGTGTTCGCGGCGTGGTGGCCGAAGTGTCGACGTCGGGGGGGCGATTCGGTAAGTCGCGAGTTTCGATTCTGGTTGGCGATAGCAGCGGGCATCTTCGCGCCACGTGGTTCAATCAGCCATTCATGCGCGAAAAATTTGAAGTGGGACAGCGTTTGCTGCTTACTGCCAAACCAAGAATACGCGGCATGATGTGGGAAATGTCGCATCCGCAGGTGGTGTGGCTGGGAGACGATGAATCGGAGGGCGAGGCAAGAAAGATCTTGCCCGTCTATTCGCTGACCGAAGGTCTGTCGCAGTACCACATGCGACGCATGGCTGCCAATGTGGTCGAAGCTTTTGGCAGCGTGCCTGCCGAGGTCTTTCCGGAAGCGTTGCTGGACAAGTTTCGCCTGATGCCCATCCATGACGCATTGCGAGCAATTCACTTGCCCGAGGATCAGCAGGAGATGTTGCAGGCGCGACGGCGGTTCATTTTTCAAGAGCTCTTTGTCCTGCAGTTAGCGGTTGCCATTCGCCGGGGGCAGCAGCAGTTGACCCTGGCGCCCCAGCTGCCGAGTACAACCAAGATCGATGCTCGTATTCGCCGTTTACTGCCCTTCGAGTTGACTGCCAGTCAGGAGCAGGTAGTTCAAGAGGTTGCAGCCGACATGGCGCTCGATCGGCCGATGAATCGACTGCTGCAAGGCGACGTTGGCAGTGGTAAGACGATTGTTGCGCTCTATGCGATGCTGGTGGCCGTCGCCCACGGCCAGCAGGCGGCGCTGATGGCTCCGACCGAGATTCTCGCCCGGCAGCACGCGGATACGCTGGCCGATATGTTGAAAGCCAGTCGGGTGAGCTTCGCCGTTCTGGCTGGCGGAACGAACAAGCATGAACGCGACGAGATACTTGAAAAACTAGCTCTCGGTGAGATCGACGTAGTGCTGGGAACTCACGCGATCATTCAAGAAGGGGTGAAATTCAAGAATCTCGCGTTGGTCGTGGTCGACGAACAACACAAGTTCGGAGTTCGGCAGCGAGCGGCTCTCAGGCAAGACGGGCATTCGCCTCACTATCTGGTGATGACGGCCACTCCCATACCTCGCACGCTGACTATGACGTTGTTTGGCGACCTGGATATTTCGGCCCTCCGCGAAATGCCTGTGGGACGTCAACCGGTAAACACTTATCTCGTCGAAGTGAGTCTACAAGACGCCTGGTGGCAGTTTGTCCGCGACCGGCTACGCGAAGGACGGCAGGCTTTTGTCGTAGCACCTCTCATTGATGAATCGGAAACGGTTTCCGCACCAAGCGTGGCCGAGGCATTCGAGCAATTGACCAACGGCGAACTAGAGGCCTTTCGTAGCGGACTGTTGCATGGCCGCATGTCGCCGACAGAAAAGCAGCAGGCAATGGACGACTTCCGCTCGGGCAAGACGCAAGTGTTGATCAGCACCTCGGTGATCGAGGTCGGGGTCGATGTGCCGAACGCTTCGGTGATGGCGGTCGCCGGCGGCGAGCGATTTGGATTGGCTCAGCTGCATCAACTGCGAGGGCGCGTCGGGCGGGGCAACCATCCAGGGTTCTGCGGCGTCCTGTTGGGCGAGGCGAGCGAGAAAGGCCGCGAGCGTTTACAGGCGTTTGCCAACTCAAACGACGGTTTTGCGCTTGCCGAACTCGACTTCGAACTACGCGGCCCTGGCGACTTGTTTGGAATTCAACAGCACGGCCTGCCGCCGTTACGGATTGCCGACTTGCAGCGCGACCGCGACCTGCTTGAGGAAGCCCGTCGCGAAGCCCAGCTATTAGTTGCTGCCGATCCAGGTCTCAAACACGAGCATCATGCCAAGCTCCGCCGTCAAATGCTCATCCGTTACGGCAAGGCGCTCGACTTGGGCGACGTCGGCTGATGTTTGCTGCTTGCGAATCCACCACAGTTTGTGCGGTGACAGCGGTCATGTTATTGACCCCTGAGCGGCAATTGAGCCACCGCCACTATCGGTTTTCGGCAGGAGGTAGCGAGTAGCGGCGGGGGCACGGGTCCATTAATTGCGCAGGGGTCAATAGTACGGTGCTGTCGAAAGCAGCAAAGGGTTCACAAAGACGCGATCACTATGAACTAAGCCAAGAATACCCGCGATCTACCAGATCGCCGGGGAATCGCTTTCTACTCAGCGAGCATCGTTTGCAGCTGGCGGAGCGCTCGCGAGATGAGTACACGCGTTGTCCCCTCGGTCTTCCCCAGCTTTTTAGCGATTTCCTTCGAAGGCAGGCCGATGAAGTATCGCAATCGGACTGCTTCGCGCTGCTCGGCGGGGAGATTCTCCAGGGCCGTCAGCAGCGCCAATTGCTGAGGATGGTGCAATCCTAGCTCTGTCGGGATTTTGGTATCATAATCGGACATCGAGTGAATACTGCACGGCAGCTGCTTGAGAGCGAAACGACGTGACGAACCGGTCCTATTCTACAGTCCCCGGCGCAACTTCCCAGGTTGAAGATCAACACTGGGTGAGCGTGGCGTTGGCGGTCGACGAGCTGGTGGAAGCGTGGGAATCGTATCTGGCCGGCAACGGGCCAGAACCATGCATCCAAGAGTTTTTGCCTGCAGACGACGAGATGCTCAGGCGGTTGGCACTACCAGAGCTGGTGAAGATTGACCTGGAACACCGCTGGCACCATAACCGTTCGCCCCGGTTGATGGAGTCTTACGCCGAGGAGTTTCCCGAACTCGGCGCCCCCGGCAAGTTGCCGGCTGAGCTGATCCACGAAGAGTTGCAAGCGCGGATGCAGGCAGGGCAAGAAGTGAACGGCCGAGAAATCAAGAACCGTTTTCCTGAGCAAGCCACGGCGCTGTTGTCATTGGTGGGTGGAATGGCGGTGGCAGGGACGCCGACCAACACCTACTTCTCGGAGACAAAGAAGGAAAGCCGAGTCGGTTCGAAGATCGAACCTGCCAACGAAGCGGTTTTGGCTTACGAACCGGGCGACAAGGTCGACGACTTTGAGTTGCTTACGCTGCTGGGCAAAGGTGCTTTTGCGCAGGTGTTTCTGGCTCGGCAAGTTTCCTTGGAACGTTTGGTGGCGCTGAAGATTTCGTCTTCTCGAGGGAACGAGCCGAAGACGCTGGCGCAGCTCGACCATCCTCACGTTGTTCGCGTCTTCGACCAGAGGCAGAACGCAGATCCTCCTGTTCATTTGCTTTATATGGAAGTCATCTCCGGGGGCACACTCTTGGAGGTGGTAAAACGATTTCGCAAGGCGAATCCCGATGCACGATCGGGCAACCTGCTGTTAGAGGCGGTCGATGAGATGCTCGACGCGCGGGGAGCATCGCGTCCTACGAATTCTCCCAGCCGCAATTGGCTGGCCAACGCTTCCTGGCCACTGGTCGTTTGCCAGATTGGCGCTCAACTGGCGAAAGGTCTTGCCTACGCCCATGAGAAGGGCGTTATGCACCGCGACATCAAGCCTGCCAACGTGCTGTTGACCCCCGAGGGTTCGCCCAAGCTGGCCGACTTCAATGTCAGTTACAACGGTGGACAGGCCGACGAAAACCCCGAGGATACTTTTGGCGGCTCGCTGGTTTACATGTCTCCCGAGCAGTTGCAGGCTTGCCATCCCATGTTGGGAGGATCGCCGCATCTGGTGCGCGGCGCGAGCGATGTCTATTCGCTGGGAGTGTTGCTCTGGGAGCTGCTTTGCGGGCAGCGTCCCTACGACGAAGTCTCGACTCCCGAAGGAGGACAGCTGGCGAAGATCCAGCGGATGATCGACGAACGCCACTACACCGACTTCACGGAGCTCGCCAAGCAGTTGCCCAGGGATTGTCCCGAATCGTTACGGCAAGTCCTGCTGCGCTGCTTACAGCCACGTAAGGACGAGCGCTACAAGTCGGCAGCCGAGGCGGCCCAGGCATTGGAACTTTGTCTCTATCCGCACTGCTGGAAGCTGATGCAACCGCCGACCAACCTGCTGTGGCGGCTGATCGAGCGCTTGCCCCTGTTGAGCATCGTACTAGCGGGGCTCGTGCCCAACGCCTTGGCTGGCTTTTTCAACTTCTCGTACAATCGTCAGAGAATCGAGCAGGGATTCCCAGCCAGGGTCCTCGAACGATTCGACCACGTTCAATTGTGGGTCAACGGAATCGTCTTTCCGCTGGGGGTCGTGATCGGTGTGTGGGTCGCACTGCGGATACGGCAGATGCTGCGCCCCGAGAGTCCGGAAGATTCGCAAGAGGCGGGTAGTCGCGTGCTGTTCTTCGGGCGACTGATTTCTCTCATGGTGCTGGGATTGTGGACCGTCTCGGGAATCATCTTTCCCATTGCTACCGACTTGGGATTCGATCTCGAGGGAGCCGTCGGCTATTACTCCCACTTTTTCATGTCGCTGGTGTTGTGCGGCATCGTGTCGATGGCTTATCCCTACTTTCTGCTGACCGCCATTGCCGTGCACAGTTTCTTTCCCAAACTTGTGCGAGACGGCGTCGTGACGGGCCCGCAATGGGATCATCTGCAACGACTGCGATCGCTAAACCGTTTTTACCTCGCGATGTCGGCCTTGGTGCCGATGCTGGGGGTGTTGGTCGCCGAGGCTGCGGGAAGCGAACTTCGGTGGGCGCTGATGGTCGCCAGCGGCGGCGGTATCGTCGGCTTTGCTGCCATGTTCGGCCTGGAGCGTTTCATCGATCGAGACCTCAATGCGCTGGAGCGAATCGCCCTCGGCAAGCCGCGCGCTGCCTACGAAGTCTGACGCTGAACATTCAAGAGTTGTATACCCTGGGAGATGACCGCCGGTATACAATCCCAAAACTACTGCTAATTAACAATCACGTTTGGCCTGCGCACTCCCGGCAGAAACACGACTTCAAACACTTCTCGTCCACCTGTGAGGAACTCCAGCGAGCCCAGTTGGCGGCCGGTACTTGTATCGACCAGCGCCACTCCGGCAAACAGACGAGCATGTCGCTCGCGCACCGGTGGGGCATCGAGTACATGTTTGCGGCGTATCTTCGAAAGACCCACGAGCGCGTACTTGTCGATCAGGCAAAGACCTCGCGTGAACCCTGGCAACGAACAAACTTCTCGACGCTCTGTGGTTGCAGCGTCGAAACGGACGAGCGTGCCGTGTCCAGAATCACATAGCCACCAACAATCGTTATGCCAGCGGGGCGAGTGGGGCATGCAGAGTCCTCGTGCGACGACGCGGCTTTCTTGCACGTCGAGAAGTACTCCTTGAGTAAACCGGTTTTCTTCACGCCAACCGCCCGGCTGTGCAGTTTCGCAAAACGCAGTCGCCATGGCAGGCCGGCCGTCTCGAAGGCCGATGCCATTGAGATGACAGCAGTCCTGCGGCACAATCGCTTCGAGAAATGGCGGTTGCCATACGCATAGAAATCGTTTCTTCGGCGTTGCCCGGGCAATGCAATTGAAGCGGGTATTAGCAAAGTAAAGGCCGCGATTGCCGAAGGCCAGGTCGTGAGCATTGAGTTTGCCGGTAGGGAACCCTTGGTCTAGCGTGAAAACGGCATCGGAACCGTGCCGCGGGGGGGTGGGACGCTGCTCGAGAGTATTTCGAAACTGCAACAGCTGCGTGCGAGTGGCGACGGCCAATTGACCATCGCGAGTGGCCAGCCCCATTGGTCGCGCCAGCGGCCGTAGTCGATAGCCGATCTTGCCTGCAAAACTGCTTACGAGGATAAGTTTGCCAGAAGTGTAGGTGGTGATAGCCAGCGATCCGCCCGAGGCAGCGAGCCATGCGGCCATCTTGCCGTGGGCACGGCAACGCAATCGCGAGCCCTGGGGGCTGCTGGCCGGCGGAGGGTGGTCGGTTCCTTGACCCATGGGCACATCGGGTGAGGGTTGAGGGCCTGGAAGTGGAGGGGGAAGGCCTTGGTATCATGACATTGTGTGGGAAACTGGCAAGCCTCGTTCGTCATTTCTTGTCCCGCGTGCTATTATCGCTGCATGCTCGAACTTGAAGACCTTCTGCACTTGGTGAGACAGCTTCACGACCGGATGCGTCAGCGCGTGCTCGAAGCTGCCCAATCGCGGTCGATCGAAGAGCTTTCACAAGTGGTTGGCGAAGATGGTGGAGATACGATCTTTGCCATCGACCGCGAGAGCGAGCGCGAATTGCTCGAATATGCCTGTCGCGAGCTAGCGTGCCGTGAACCGATTGTACTGATCGCCGAAGGCTTGCCCGGGGGAAAGTTGGTTGTGCCTGCCAATGCGGACGAAACCGACTGCCGCTGGCGAATCATCGTCGACCCGATTGATGGTACGCGTTGCTTGATGTTTCAGAAGCGCAGCGGTTGGATTCTTACCGGTGTGGCACGCAATCGAGGCGTGCAGACAAGCCTGCAAGATATCGAATTGGCGGTGCAGACCGAGATTCCGATACTCAAACAAAACCAGTGTGATCAGCTGTGGGCGATGCGTGGCGGCGGCGCCTGCGCAGAGCGCTACGACCTGCTCAGCGGGGAAAGCCGCTCTATCCCGCTGCAGCCCACACGCGCGTCGACAATCCAATACGGCTTTGCCGCGATCAGCAGGTTTTTTCCGGGCCTGCGCGACGTGTTGGCGAAGATTGACGACGAAGTAGTGACGGGCGTTTTGGGACCTCGCAAGCCAGACAGCACCATGACGTTTGAAGACCAGTATCCCAGCACCGGTGGGCAGGTAT
>JAGQOW010000178.1 GCA_020427155.1 Planctomycetales bacterium
TCTCCTCTATGAACTTCGATTGGAACAGTATGTGCTCGAGAACCTCCGATGCAATAACGATATCGAATATGTTTGCTGGATAGGGAATGCCCGGCAACTTGCCTTGCTGCATTTTGATGCCGCGTTCCGTCAACATTTCCACTGCATAGCGCGAGTGCTCGACCCCATGCAGATTTTCATACCCGTTGTCGAGCAGGGTTCGGAGAATGCTGCCCGTGCCGCACCCCACATCTAGGATTTCGTCTTTCCTGTCCGTGAGCGACATGATCTCTGTACATCGATTTGGCCATTGCCGATTGGGCGCGTCCCATGACGCGGCAAGCGCTTGGTCCCAACTGGTGTCGGAGTTCTGTCGCCTGAAAAGATTGGCAAGCAGGTAGTATGCGACAGGCATATTGTCCGATACGAAGCACTTTATGCGCCATGGAATTGTCATGATATTTCAACCGAGTGATACAACTGTTGTGCGAAAGTCAGCATTGTTGTCTGTCTCTCGCGGCCTACAGGTCGAAAGACCGTTTCTTTAGTCGTGCAGATGCCGATTCGATCAATATATTGGGTAGCAGGAATACGAGCGATTTTTTATCGATCTCAAACAGTTTTCGTAATAATTCCAGCTTGATTATTTTTTTGTGTCGAAACCGGTGAAGAATGTCCATCGCTAGATTGCGACGCACCCGTGACAGCCTATCTCGTACAAACCGGCGCTGTTCATCGGAAAGTTGAAATATCCTGGGCAGTGACTTGTTGAAAGCAATCTCATCGACAATTCTGTCGAGTGACTTTTCCGTTCCCCAGCCAGATCCGGCAAAGACATTCACGCCCCTTCCACAAATGGCTTCGCAACCTTCCGAGAATGCGGCGTGTGCACCTTTGACCTGTAGTTCCATCCAAAACAAGTAGTCTTCTCCGGCGTACCTGAGCGCCTCCTGAAACCGCACGTCCCTGAACTTGTCGAACCGATAGACGACCGTTGGCGTACCGATCACATTTCCCGTCAAGGTCTGATGGAACAGATCGCCCGAGTACTCATGTAGGCCATGCCCTTCGATCGATGGGTGTTGACTGGGAGTTATTCTTCCCGCTCTGAGGAAGGCCGTTTCACGGGCACTCAACTGAAGAAGGTCAGCAAAATAGAAGTCATAACCCTGATTCAACGCGGCTAACGCATTCGAAAGATGATCCGGGCTCCACGTGTCATCCGAGTCGAGAAATGCCACGAATTGGCCGTCCAACGGCACCGCAGCAAGGCCACGGTTGCGAGCAACCGCTGGTCCACCATTGCAGCCCGCAACAATCGTTATCCTGTTCTTGGGAAAATCGCTCAGGCCAGCCAGTTCCGATTCGGCTGAAATGGGTGACTCGTCGTCAGCGACGATTACATGCCAGGCGAAATGCTGCTGCGCTGCGACCGATCGTAACGCCTTCTGGAGGATTCCCTGCTCTCGTTGAAAGTACGGAATCACAACGTATACGGTTTCCATTATTGGCGCGCTGGCGTTGAATGTTTCTCTATCGGCCACAGTGACGCTACACGCTATCGTAGGTGAATCCGCGCGACCAGTGCATTGCGATACGCATTGACGTGATACAGCGTCCGTATCTCATCCGACCACTTGGTGTGCCAGTCCATCACCTTGCCGTAAAACTCGATACGGCCTGCCTCGTGGTTGTCGAAGATTGGCGGGAAGTATTCACGCCGCATCAGCAGTGCCGGCGACGAGGTCTGCACCGATTCGTCGTAGGTGGTCTTCAGAATGATGAACGCCGAGCCGTTGTGGATACACAGGTCGACCGCGCTAAGTCGGTTGTTGTAGTAGTAGCGATAGATGCGGGCGTTACCGGTTTCGGCGTAGTCCTCGAGCATCGCGGCATAAAAGCGGCCCTGTTCGTTATCGAGGTGCACTGCCGTGCCCTGCTCCGCCTTCCAGCCCAGCGACTCCAGGTCGCCATAGCTTTTAACGCCTTCGCGCATCTGTTCGGGGCGGCTGAGGGTCTCCAGGCGCAACTCGGTCCCTTCGCGCTCCAGCCGGTTGCGCTGGCGTTTCATATTGTGGCGCAGGTTCTTGCCTCGGCTGGCCCAGTAGTCGTCGAAGCCGCGGTCGATGGTGATGCGCGCGGTGTCGATGTAATCGAGGGAGGCAAGCCTCGGTTGGTCGTCGGGTCGGGGCAGGATGTCCGGATCCTGCTGGGTGAGCGACAGGATCTGGCAGCTCAGCGGCAGGCCGGCGAACAGTGCCTTGGCCACCCCGGCGATATCCGCGCCGGAGCGCAGGATCATCGCCCCCAGCGGCGACTGCGAGGCCTGAAAGGTGCCCCAGGCACCCAAGCGGTTCTCGGTGAGCACGGCAATTGCGTCGGGACTGCCGTCTGCGCCGACGACGGCGATCCGTTCCCGCCCGGTGCCGAGGTGTTCGAGGGTCTTGGCCACGAACCGCGACTCGAGCAGCGGGTGCGTATAGTGCGCGTTGTTGATTGTGTCCCAGGCCGGCGCGATGGCGGCGAACTCAGCGATGGGCAGGATTCTGCAGGCGGTGTTCATGCGAGTGGTGCTGTTGGGTGCCGGTAGGCGGTCGGCGGCCTTATCTTCAGGCTGCATGGCTTTTAATGGTCTCGACCATCCAGTCGATTTCTTTATCGGTCAGCTCTGGATGGCAGGGGAACTGAAACACGTGCTTTGACAGGTAGACGGAATTCTCGCAGACGTGTTCGCTGATCTGCGGATACAGGTACTCGCCGAACCGCCAGATTGGCACCCCGAGGTTCTTGAGGGTCGGAAAGAGTGTGGCCGGGTCGGTAATGGTCATCGGGATGACCAGTGGCACGACGCCTTCGGGCAGTTGGTCGAACAGGGGTCGCATACCCGGCACCCCGTCAAGCGCCTCGACGATCCGGCAGTAGTTGGTGCGGCGCCGTTCGCAGATCCGATCGACCCTAGAGTACGACAGGATGAATTCCGACACGCGAGACATGCGTGCATCGATCCAGTAGGGGTCGAGCGCGTAGCCGCCTTCAGACGACGGTGGGGCCAGATTGTCGCCAACTCGCCCACGCATAGTCTTCTTTGTTATACCCCATAGCAGGTCTTTGACTGCGATCGTGATCCTTAGTGGCAGGCTGATTAGCCGCAGTCTTCCATAACGCATGGCATATTCGATGACACTGACTAGACCCTTAAGCTCCAACGCAATCGAGGCGCGGAATTGCTCGATTGACGCCAGGTCCCTGCTGCTCGAGGCCAGCAGACCGCCATCGAACAACGGAAAAAACTTCATCGCGCTGCCGATCGCGTAGTCGCCGACCGTCCCGATCGGCCGACCGTTTGTCTCGCCGAAGAACGCATGGGCGCAGTCCTCGATCAGTATCAGCTCGTGTTTATCACACAGGGTGCGAAGATCGCATACCCGCTGCGGGAAGCCAAAGTAATGGGTAGCCAGTACGGCGCGCGTGGCAGAAGTGACCTTGCGCTCGACATCGAGCATGTCGATCTGCGTATTCGCGTGAACGCTGTAAAAGACCGGCGTGGCGCCGACGTGCTCGACTGGCGCAATCATCGACTCGCAGTGATAGGCCGGAACCAATACCTCGTCGCCTTCGGTGATGCCCGCATGCTGCAGTGCCAGCACAATTGCGGCACGACCGGCTGAGGTGAGGATATGCGGTATGTCCGCAAGTGATGGGTTGTTGGCTTTTTCCGATCCGAGGCCGCCGTATGTGAGCACCGGCAACAGCGGTATCTTTGGTGGCGGGTAATTGTGCGCTCCCGGGCCAATGCAGGTGGGTCTCACCTCAGGCTGCGGGGAGGCGTTGATTTGGTAAGACGGTGCGGTCACAAATGCTCGCAGGGATCAATTGCCGGTATTGGCTGAACTATCGGCTTCGGCCCGCTTTCGTTGAATCTTTCTCGACAGGCCATCGAGCGGATAGCCGAGGACCCGCGCCCGTTCGGCGTATTCCTGTGCCTTGTCGATCTGGCCGAGATCGAAATAAAGAAGACCCATGTTGTAGACGAGTTCAGGATGCTTGGGGAATTTCGCCTCGGCCTCCTGGTACTCCTTTAGTGCTGCGTCCAGCATGCCCCGTTTGTGTAGGTAGATACCGAAGATTGCCGGGACCATCTTGTCTTCCGGGGCGAAGACCTTGGCGCGTTGGAAGTAGCATTCTGGAGGCGTACTGCCGCGGTGTGCCCTCTCTGCTGTTTGTACCGACTCGATTCCGACCGCCTTGATCTTTTTCAGGTGGTACTGGCTCATCGACCAGAGCGCGCGGTGATGGTTGGGAAAGGCCCTGAGCGTGTAGTCGATATCACCCAATGGATCGACGCCGCTTGCCTGTCCCCTGATTAGCTGCTCCACAATTGGCGTGAAATGGGCGCCCTCGACAAGGTTTCGTTCGTCGGCACTGGCAGTGAGATAGTCGAGGGGGCCGTGACCCTGGCCCCCGCCGAAACAGTCCACGCCCGAGAGGGTCGCGCCCGGCCAACCGATATGCTTGTCACCGACCCTTGCCGCCTGTACCGGCAACTGCAGCGGCACGAGGACGAGCCCCAGCAGAACAACGGTCCGTAGTGTGCTGCGGGCTATCGCTCGTCTGCGAGAACCACGGAGGGGGGGCCGGGGCTCGTTCGTCGGGCGGTTTCGTTGCAAACTCAAATTGGTTTTCCTCCGCCGTCGAGTTGGAAGCACATGCACGACCAGTTTCGCCGATTCACCAATGAACACTTCGGCGTGCGCGGCAAGATCTGTTCGCAGGACACCAAGTGGCGGTAAGCGAGCATGACGACGAGTCCGCCGTGCGCGATTATCTCGGCTAGGCACCCGTTGCGGCAACCCTGTTGTTGGGCACGATCAATATCGAGGGCTCATTGACCCTTCGATTGCAGGGCGACGGGCCGCTACGCACCTCTGTCGCATGGACAACAGGCCGGCGCATTATCCGCCGCTCTGCGCATGACACTGAACAGGTAGCGGTGGGCGAGCAGAAATCTGCACTCGGCGCGGTTGCAGCTGACAGCCAAAACGAAAAGCGAAGGTTCGTCTTGGCTCAAACAAAGGCGGCACGGCGGCTCTCGCTGTCCAGTTCACGTGTCAATCTGCCCTCATCTGAACGAGAATGATGCTTGGAAGCAGGAAGGGCAGCGTCTCCAAAAGCACGCAGCCAGCGCCCCTACCCGTTTTCTTCGGGGATTGTGTTCGCGCGTTGCTTCTTTCTTAAGCCGGCATACTCAATGAACGAGACTTTGGGTTCGGCTTCCCATGCCCGCCTCTCTACCCACTTATTTGCGATAACAACCATTACCATCAAATTGTAAGGTAGGTCGAAATAGGGCAGAGACAAAAATGCCCCACCCACAGCAAACGCCACCAAACTGACTTGGACCATCGCCCCGAGTTCGCCTGCCCACTTGGCCTCATCTGTAGCTCGAGTCCTGCTGCGGAGGCGGCCTGCTGCACCATACGTAGTCGCCCATATCATTAAATAGAGAAAAAGCCCCAGGAAGCCGTGGTTGCCGAGAATTTGAAAATAAATACTATGCGCCGCCCTGACGATAGTTTCGTGTGTCCCGTACATTGTGAAATAAATGGGGTGTTGATAGCTCATTCCGCCGCCAAAGAGGTTGTCCTTGGCAACCTCTATTGCCACCAGCCATGCATTGATGCGCCCCATGGCGGACTCGTCTTGTTCGTAGTCTTGTATGGTGTCCATGCGTGCCCACCATTCGTCGGGCATCATGGGCAGCATCACGATTATGCCAACGAGTATCGCCGCGCCAATCAGTGCTTTATGTGAACTTCGCCACCAGAACATCGCGCCCATGGCGGCCAGCGCAAGAAGGGCGCCACGTGAGTAGCTGCCTATGGCGGAAACTGCACAAAGCAGCATCGCTAAGCTCATGAGATGGCGCTTCCACCCTTCCTCAAGTTGCAACTGGAGAAAGTGTAGCATCGGTATACAAACAATCACGGCCAGCGCAAACGTATTGTTGTCGGAAATAAAGCTCCCTTCGGGCCCCCAAACGCGATGATTGCCAGCGGTGAGCAAAGTAAACAGCCCGCCCTTTGCTGCGAGGGCTGCAAGCGAAGCGATCGTTACCCAGGCGAATGCCATGATGTGGTGTTTTGTATATAGCAATGCGACCGCGACAAATGTCATCAGGTAGATCTTCATGACCTTGGCCCACTGTTCATAATCGCCGGTCGGGTCGTAACCAAGTAGCCAGGAAAGATTTACCCAGATCGTGAAAATGAACAGCCAGACAATCGGGGCGCCTTGAAAAGGGGATCGTTTTTCTTTCGTGAACAGCAATCCAATCAACGTAGAAGCGGCGGCGATAGCCGCTACCGGCGCACTATAGGCGAAGCCCCAAGCGTACCGGTGAGGGTTCATGATGGACAGCCATGTCCAGTTCATTACGCCTATCCAGGGGCGCCGGATGGCCATTGCGGCCAATACCAATACGATGCCGACGATGACGATGTCGCGAATGGACATGGCGTTCCTATTTAAGCAGAAGCAACTGGTCGTGTCGTAATTTCTACCATCGGCGGGGGCTTGGCGGCCGTTGCCTCAGTGGTGGATCACGATTTCGCTCGCGTTAACATCCAATCGCACCTATATCGGCACGATGTTCCGAGAATTCAGTTGATCTCAAAATGGTGGACAACCCAATTTTCGAGATCGAAACAAGGGCAACTACGAGCTAGTCCGATTTTGGCAGCCGAAATAAATTCTAGGATGACATGGTGGTTCATTTCTTGGTTGCGTGGTGCTGCGCTTTGATTGCGACAATAGTTGATCCACTTGTTAAGAAATAGGCAAAAAATCGGGCAAAAGGTATTAATGTAATCAGCTTGTAAACTAGGCGCTTTTTACCATTTTCCTTTCGGGCGAGCGATAAATCGAACCGGTCATAGAATTCTGTAAAGCCCCTTTGAGCCAATGCGGCCCTCAGGCTGTAAAAGGTGAACCAATGAAATGCCGGATAGGTTGCATAATTGGCCAAATCAGGGCGGTCGCTTTGAGCCCGTTTCACAAAATGGCGTTTAAGTGGCGCAGGGTACCAACTATACATTGGCAAATTGAATTCGCTCTGAACAGGGCACATGGCATTGGTCGTCGAAAGCAGAATGGCTCCTCCCGGTTTCGTTATCCGGGATACCTCATTCAAACACGCCTCCCAATCTTCGATGTGCTCCAGTAGTTCCGCAACAATGCAGACGTCCATGCTTTGGTCGTCGAGGGGAATATCCGTGGCGCTGGCAACGTGAAACTCGATATCCAGGTTTTCGTCTGCCGCTCTTT
>JAGQOW010000179.1 GCA_020427155.1 Planctomycetales bacterium
CATCTCGATCTTCACTTCGGTCTGATCGATAGCTTCCGAGTAGGGCTTCATCTCCAACTCCGTCGCTGCTTCGGAGCCAGGTGGACTCTTCGCGTTGGAAGCCGTCGACACAAGCATACTCAGCGCAACGACGACTCCAACTCCCGTTGATCTCAGCACAAAGCAGATCGTTTTGATGTACCCGGAAAACATTGATCTTTTCTCACACTCGAGGATGTCTGTCGTAGCCAATATTATAACCTCGTTCAGCCAGAAGCTTTATAAGTCGACGTAATTCTTTGGCGATAATCTCCAAAGGCATTGCCTCGACCGCTCTCATGCCACGCACGACAAGATCATAGAATCTCGCTTTCCAGTTCGAGATACAAATCGATCAATTCGTCGGCGATGCGACTGTTGTACTCGTCCCAAGCGAAACTCGAAGTTCGCATCACGTCGTAGCGAAAAATGCCCCTTCGCACCAGGAGCCGCTTGAAAAAGGCTATTGACGTATTGATCTCCTGATTGGTGTAGGCCAAGACAGGCAGCAGGCGACGGAACAACTCAAGCGCCGAGTCGCGGCGATTGTCGCGATAGCGTGCCAAAATCTCGGCGTAAACGCGAATCATCGAACTCTCGGGCATCAGCGCATCGACTCCTCGATCGAGCGCTTCAATCCACTGCTGGACCGCCCAGCCTCCGGCAATGAAAAAGTCGTCTCCAAACGCCTCGCGCACTGCCGTGTACTTGGGGCCAGCCGGAACCGTTTCAATCTTCAAACCTGCCAGCGATGGCAATGCTTCCTTCAAACGGCCAATCATCTCTAGGGTCAAACCCGGTCCGTTCCACTCGAGATCCTGAATCACCAGCGGCAGATCACATTCTGGCGCCACCGTGGAAAAGAAAGGAACGATTCGGTCCGCTTGACTATACAACGCCAAAGGCACTGCCACGAGATAAGCGTCTGCCTTCACCTCAATGGCACGAGCGGCCATCGCTTGGCTTTCCTCAGGGTTGTCCGAGGAAGCACCAACGATCAGCGGAACTCGATGATTCACCACGCAGGCAATCTCTCCGACAAGCTGCAGGCGTTCTATCGGGCTGAGTTTCCCTACCTCGCTGGCAACAGCTGGCGCCAAAAAACCATGGACTCCGTCTTCGATAGCACTTTCGATCAATTTCGCCAGGCTCTCGAAGTCAATTTCCCCTGCCAAGGTGAACGGCGTCTGCAACACCGAAATAATACCTGAAAGAGGACGGTGTTGATTCGTTTCGTGCATTTTTGTCGAGCCAGGCAGACTGCCAGCAGCAGGGATTCGATAGCTAATTGAGGATATTCAGAGCGGATTATCAAAGATGCCCTGCACGATTTAGTGAGCTAGCTCACACTGCAGCCGCCAATTTTTCGATTCGGCGTCTCCAAACTCAAAAAACTCTTGAGCCGTTGGTTGCCGCGCGTTAGACTCCCAAACTGTGTCAGCGTTGACATTCCCCCAACACCAATGACGAGGATTTTACCCCATGATTCGCCGAACTTCCATGTTTGCAGCTGCGATCCTCTGCGCTGCTATCACCAGCACCGCCCTGGCCGAACCCAGCTGCAAGGAATGCCCGATTGCTGCGGCAATGAAGAACCTGCCCCAGATTACTTACCAGATTGGCGAAGAGCAAACCCAATGCCGCGAAACCGCGGGCAAGATTGCTGAAAAGTCTGGAACCGCGATCGTATATCTTGTAGGCAAACAGAAGTTTGAGGACGATGCCGCAGCTAAGCTGGCTCTGGCCGATGCGACCGAAGAGTTTGTCGCTAACTTTGCCAAACCACATACCTGCAAGATCAGCGGTACCACCACGATCGCCGGAAAACAAACTCAGTGTAGCGAGTCCGCCGCGAAGATGACCGCTCTCCTGGCCAACGCCGTGAAAGATGTCAAGCAGACCTACTCGATCGATGGCCAGCAGTGCGACTGCCCGCATGCGGCTGCCGCTTTGGCCGAAAAAACAGGCAAGCCGAAGTTGTTTGTCGTCGGCACCGAAAAAACCCCCTGTGCCGTCACTGCCCGCCTGAATCTCGCTCGCGCCAAGTACCGAGCCATGGTCGAAGCGCTTGCTGAAGCCGAAAAGGCCGAAACGCCTGAGAGCAAATCTTAAGACTGTTCGGCACAAAGGGTGCACTACTCGCAAGAAGCAAAACACCCGGCGGGACATCCCCGCCGGGTTTCTTATTGTGCGACTCGCAAAACTCTGCTATCCCAACGCCCGTGCAACCGCGTCTTTCATTTTCTTCAGCCCGGTGCGGGCAACTTCACCTGCGTCTTGCTTCCAATACTCGCGATTAAACAACTCAAGCGACAATGCGCCCGCGAAACCGACCTCGGCCAGAGTCTTGAGTATTTGATCCAGGGGCGCCACTCCATCTCCCGGATAGACTCGATCGGCGTCGTTGATGCTCTCGCGCGGCGGCTCGGCCGGATAGTCGTTCATATGAAAACAGTGCATCGACTTGCCGTCGATCATTTCCAAGCCGGCAAACGCTGAACCGCCCTTGTAGATGTGATAGACATCCGGCAGCAGGCAGGCATCCGGGTGTCCCGACTCGATGGCAACAAACACTGCTTCGCCCAATCGCGACAGATTTGCAGAATGGCCCCATACTTCGACTTGAGGCACGACGCCGATCTCCGCGCCGGCGACTAGCAAAGCCCGGTATCTCTCCGCTGCTGCAAACAAGTCGAGCTGCACGTCTTTGGTGGCCCCAGCCGGCGGGGCTGCGATGTGCGACCCGCCCAGCCGCTGCACCAACTCCATGTTCCGCTTTGCCTCTTCCAACCCTGCCTGTCGTGTGGCAGGATCGTCGACAATCCACTGCGCAAATCCAATGGCGCTTTCGACTCGTAAGCCATAGTCTTTCAACCGCTTCTTTATTTCTTCAAGCTTACCGCCATTCGCGACGTAAGCCTCGATGTCACGAATCCACGGCTCGATGCCATCGTAGCCCGCCTGTGCCGCCACCTCGATCTGCTGATCTAGAGACAGTTCCTGACCTCGGATGGTTCCAGTATTCAGGCAATACCGAAACCTGGGCTTGCGCGGCTCAGCGGTGTGTGCCGAGCCCGGGGCCAACAACGTCGCGGCCGACCCACCGGCCACGGTCGAAGTAATCAAGCGACGTCGCGTCAATCGGAATGACATGGGTATCTCTCGGGAGTTCTCAATCGTGGTTGCAGATAATGTTTTGCATTGAGTGGGTAGACTTGCAAGTAAGATCAGAATAGTCTCTAGAGACTCGTTTCTCCATCCCCCAGCCTTCGTGGCCGGATCTCCGTTGTTTCAATTTGAGGGAGAGTATTCGATGGGCCGCTTTTCTGTTCGCGCTCTTGGCTTTTTCGTACTTTGCTTGGTAGTCGAAGTACCGACCGAGCAGTCGTCTTACGCCGCCAAGCCAAACGTCCTGTTCCTCATCTGCGACGACCTGAACTGCGACCTCGCCTGCTATGGCCACCCGCTGGTCAAGTCACCGAACATCGATCGGCTGGCTCGCAGGGGAGTGCGATTTGAAAACGCCTATTGCCAATATCCACTCTGTGGACCTAGTCGCGCTTCGTTCATGACCGGGCTCTATCCCGATCAGACACTCATTCACAACAACGCTATCTACCTTCGCGAGCATCTTCCGAACGTTCAGAGCATGTCGCAAATGTTTCGCGAGCACGAGTACTTCGCCACGCGCATCGGAAAAATCTACCACTACGGTGTCCCGCGGCACATCGGCACCAGCGGGCACGACGATCCAGACTCTTGGAACTACACGATCAATCCTCGCGGCAGAGACAAGGACGAAGAACACAAGGTCTTCACCCTCGTGCCAGGCCAGTATGGCGGCACGCTAAGCTGGTTGGCCGCTGAAGGAACCGACCTGGAGCAAACCGACGGCATCGCCGGTTCCGAGGCGATCGAACTGCTCGAACAATACGCCGCCGATAGTCGGCAGTTCTTCCTGGCCGTAGGGCTCTATCGACCTCATACGCCCTATGTCGCCCCCAAAAAGTATTTCGATATGTACCCTCGCGAAAAGCTCGTCGTGCCAACGATCCCCGAAGGGTACCGCGAAACGTTACCCGCGCCGGCCTGGAAGTCGATCAATCGCAAGAAAGACCAAATCAATCTCCCCGACGACCTGGCTCGCCAGGCTATTCAGGCTTATTACGCTTCGATCACTTTTGCCGATGCCCAGCTAGGACGCATTCTCGATGCTCTGGACAAAACAGGCCTCGCAGACAACACGATCGTGCTTTTCACTTCCGACCACGGTTACCATATGGGCGAACACGGACATTGGCAGAAGACCACGCTGTTTGAGAACGCAGCGCGAGTCCCCCTCATCATTGCCGGCCCCGGCGCCGAGGCCATCGGCAAGACGGCTACCACTCCGGCCGAAATGGTTGATTTCTACCCGACCCTGGCCGAACTCTGTGATTTAGAGGCTCCCAAGTTCCTCTCGGGTGTTAGTTTGGCGCCCGCACTCGTCGACCCAAATGCAATGCCTCGCGACTCGGCACTCACCCAATACGCCAACGGCTACAGCATCCGCACCCCTGAGTACCGTTACACCGAATGGGGAGAAGCCGGGGCCGAGGGCTCCGAACTCTACGACCGGCGTGCCGACCCAGCAGAACTCGTCAATCTGGCCAACCAACCCGAGCACGCCGCGACCGTCAAACAACTTTCCGCGCTGTTACAAAAGCGAATCGCTACCGCGCGCCAGGCCCCCAAGGGCGTAAAACAGATTCCCTAGCCCCAAGATCCGAGCCCGCAATCCAGTCGATAGGGGGAACGTCACAGCCTTGCTCAGGACGACGGCAAGTGCCTGTTTTCTCGGTGGAAAACAGCTCGAAAACGAACATAACAATGATTATCGGACGTTGCCGGTAGATCGGCTTTGCCCTCTGTGAGTGATTCGCTAGAATGCAATTGCATGACACGCATGGGAAAATTCTTGCAAGTCATGTGCTTACTTATGAGAGCCGCGATCAGGTGCCAACCTATTCGATCGCGGTTCTTTTTTTGTAAACACATCTCTCCGACAGCTTCCGTCTCGGGACCTCCCCGAAACAACTCTTCAATCGTAAGACCGCCCGTCACAACCGGTCAACGGCACTTCACCAAATTTGGTGACAGCACCCTATTGCCATTGCGACCGACGATCCCGCAGAGCTCTTTTGACTCTGCGGTTAATGCAGCGACACAGCCAATCGCCGCCCTCTTCGACAGCAATCCCCAAGATCAGGTCACAAACATGCGAACGGCTTAGACACAAAGTGCTTGCTAGTTCATCAATGGCACCTACGATCGATTCATCCATGCGAATGTGAACTCGTCGACGAGGCACGTAACCATCCTTGCGGTGCGGTCGAATCATGTCGCGGCTTTCGATTGCTCCAATCGCTGCACAACCTTGCCGAGCAACTTCGTGCGACCTGCTTCAACTCCCAGACTGCCTACAATCTGGTACGCACACTCCGTTGCCGCACGGTCGTACTCTTCTTCGCTAACTTGGATTTCCAACGTGCAACCCTTCGCCGCGACCTTAAGAATGTGCAACTTCCAGTCCTTCATCTTCTCACTCGTCACGATTCGCTTATCGATCAGTTCTCCAATGACTGAGAACTCCGACCGCACTTGACCAAACAGACTTGCCATCGTTCAAACTCCTTACTTAAGAACAAAGAAACACTTCACTAACGCACCGGGCATGAGCATGTTGTGCAACAGCCTGGGGCCCAACGGCGATCCTCGACTCACACCGGGCTACGAGGGCGGCCCCTCGGTTGTGTGAAGCCCACGAGCCAAACTCGCCTGCTCCACTGCCGCCCTCTACGCTCTGCGGTCGCCGCCCCAGACTGTGCACGAACATGCTCATGCCCTCCCTTACTCTCTTCTCGACGCTAACAGCTGACGACCCACTTCATTGAGCAACGACTGCAACGGCCAGAACATCTCTGGCGGTATCGTCTTCCAATGACATGGCAATATCACCTCTTCCACAAGATTCCATTCTCCTTCGAAGTGATTTCCCTTCTCCAACTCCTTGTCGTCCATCGTCATGTAACCAAACTGCAAGACTTGCGGTCCTACATCCGGCGTTTCCAACAACGTGATTAACTCACCTGTCATAACTCTTCTCCTATCACACTGCGGACACCACCGCATCTGGAGGCCAACCCCAGTTGCCGTGCATGTCCATGCCACACTGATAACGGCCCTCTTGCTCCCAGCTCAACTGCAGCCACCACGGAGCATGCTTGGCCCACCACTTCGACAACGTACCCTTGAGATCCTCGGGACTCACTTCCAGGTACTCGCCGTCACACAGCACCTTCCACCAACCGACACGCTTTCCGGTTCCTCTCAAGAATAGAGGTGCCCACGGCTTACGATTGCGAGTCTCCGCTGCGCTCTTTCGCTCGAAGGGCGCTACAGTGCTCGCGTTTCCTTCGCAATCTGCTATCACCCGTGCCAGCACTCGACCCGTCGTCTTGTAGTGCCGCCAGGAGCCCTCCCGCTCTGGCTTCGGACAGTGCTCCCTCAAGGCCCGCAGTACTCGCCACCGTGGACACCTTACCGACCACGTCTTGCCCGACATGCGAAACACCGTCATCTCTCGCCGTATCTTCTCCCCCAGCGGCACGTAATACTCGTCCTCTTCCTCTTTCGACTGCTTCTCCTTCCGTGCCGCCGTTTTCTCTCTCGCCCGTTGTGCCTGGTCGTCATTCCAAAAACCCGCACTGGGGCGAACTACCTTCACACTCCGCGACGGATAGCCGTACACCCAACCCGGCACCGTGCCATCCTTCGCGACGTACTTCGTAAGGTACATGCAATTCTCTTTGGTGAGCGGCTTAATATGCACAAAGCCTTTACCCCACGTCAGACGCAGTAGCGTGGCGTCGATGTACCCCACATCGAGCAAGAGAATGTGCCAATGCACCCAACCCCCTTCCTGAAATTCCAGCTTGCAAATCCACAGTCCTTTGAGATCGCGGCCGATAGCATCTCCCAGCTTTCGCATGAATCGCGACACATGCTTGCGTGAGCGGGCTTGATCGAAGCAGTCCTGAGAGTCTAGGTAATGCTTCCGATCATAGGTCAGCGTGATGAAACGTCCTTCGTGACCCTCACAGCGGGCCCATAGACGCTTCCCGAGCTTCCATCCCAAAATTCCGG
>JAGQOW010000180.1 GCA_020427155.1 Planctomycetales bacterium
GCGGGGGGCTGTGTCTGTACACCGTCGCGAAGTTGTTTGATGACGGGCCTACACGGCGGACACACGCCGGCACGCGATAACATTCCTCACTACCACACATATTTGCAAGAGGAAGATGTCACCATGGCCGAAGTGTTGCAGCAAGCAGGATACCACTGCGGCGGGGTCGGCAAGTGGTCGCTGGGCGATGCTGGCACGGTCGGCCGCGCCACTCATCAGGGCTTCGACAAGTGGTTCGGATATCTCAACCAGGATCATGCCCACCACTACTATCCCGAGTACCTCGATGACGACGAAGGTCGACTGGATCTGAAAGGCAATAGCAAGTCGCATGCTCATTACAGCCACGACCTGCTCACGGATCGGGCCCTGGAGTTCATTCGCAGCTCGAAAGAGAAGCCGTTCTTTTTGTACTGTGCCTATACGGTGCCGCACTTTGGGAGTCCGACGGAAGGTCCGACGCGGCTGCCAGTTCCGTCTGATGCGCCTTATTCGGACAAGCCGTGGGAACAGAAGGCCAAGAACTACGCCGCGATGATTACTCGACTCGACGGCGATATCGGGAGGATCGTACGCTTGGTTGAGGAACTTGGGCTTACTCAGAACACACTCTTCGTCTTCACCAGCGACCACGGCCCCTGGAGCGGGATGCCCAAGCTGTTTCATTCAGCCGGACCGTTGCGGGGCGAGAAGCGGCAACTCTACGAAGGAGGAATCCGCGTGCCTTTCATCGTGCGTTGGGCTGGGCATGTGCCTAGTGGCAAAGTCAGCAATGAAGTCGTCGCTTTCTGGGATATGCTACCAACCTTTGCCGAACTGGCCGGTGTCGATCCGCCACAAGGTCTCGACGGGATTTCGGTGGCCGCGGCCTTCAAAGGCGAAAGCGTGCCAGCAAAACGTGAGTATCTCTACTGGGATTACGGCCATAACCGCGAAACATACCACCAGGCGGTACGAATAGGTGATTGGAAGGGCATCCGCAACGGGCAAGGCGAGCCCATTGAGCTCTATGACTTGAGCAAAGATGTAGCAGAAGAACTCAACATCGCTGCCGATCATCCTCAGGTCGTTTCCAATATCGAAGCACTGATGTCCTCGGCCGTCACGCCCAATGCGCGCTACGAAGTTGGTAAACTGTACCAAGGGAGTCCTATCTGGAAGCCTTCCGCACAGTAGTAAAGTCGCGTTTCGAGCGAGTGCCGCTCCATAAATGAAACCGACTGAGCTACTCAGCGACCCCTGTCTTGCCCGGCGCCCGTGGGTCGTGGACGCCGATCAGTTCACCGCGTCTGTTGAGACCCACCGCTTGGGTGACCCCGCTCTGAGAGCGCGAAGTGATCTCATGGCCGAAGTTCTTGAGTGCTTCGAGCGTCTCAGCCGGCGAAGCGGTTTCGACCAAGACGCTATCTGGCCGCCACTGATGGTGGTACCGTGGTGCTGCCACTGCAGCGGGCAAATCGAAGCCGAAATCAAGACAACGCACCAGTGTCATCAAGACTTGCGTGATGATCTTAGGCCCGCCGGCTGCTCCTACCGACATGACAGGCTTGTCCTGCTCGTCAAGCACGATCGTGGGGCTCATGCTCGACAGTGGGCGCTTGCCAGGCGCCACGGCGTTGTTCTCGGCGCCAAGCAGCTGGAAGGCGTTTGGCACTCCTGGCTGGCTCGAAAAGTCATCCATTTCGTCGTTCAACACAATACCCGTTCCCGGCACGATCACCTTCGAGCCAAAGGTGGTGTTGATTGTCGCTGTGATCGCGACCCAGTAGCCTTCGGCATCAGCAGCAGCGATGTGGGTTGTGTGTTTCCCAAAAAAGTCTTCCGCGGCTCCCGGTGGTACGCCATGAGAAGGAACATCAATCGTCTGCTCGGGAACAATTCGCTCGGCAAGCGACTGGGCATATTGCTTATCAATGAGCCCGCGCGGAACGTCGACGAAGTCGGCGTCGCCGAGCCAATGAGCCCGGTCGGCGAAGGCCAGCTTCATGGCTTCGATCACCAGGTGCAGCGCCTGTGGCGGGCTGCGCTTGTATTGATCGGCAAGATCGAACTGTTCCAGTATGTTGAGGATTTGTGCCACATGCACGCCGCCGGAACTGGGAGGGGGGAAGCCGATGATCTTCCAACTGCGATATCGTGTAACGATCGGTTCTCGCTCGACGCACTCGTAAGCAGCAAAGTCGTCGGCCGTTAGAATGCCGCCATTGGCAGCCATCCACTCGGCAACGGCAGTAGCATACGGCCCCCGGTAGAACCAGTCAGGGCCGTGCTGCGCCATTTCGCGATACGAGTTTGCCAGGTCTGGCTGGCGGAGAAGCTCGCCATCGCGATAGGGGCTGCCGTCAGGTTTGAGCAGCGCTTGGCGACTGCCGGGGAACTTTGCCAGCGTGTCTGCTTGCGAACTTAAGGCCGCGGCTAGCGAGCGATTGATCGCAAAACCCTCTTCGGCAATCTTCGCCGCGGGCAGCAGCAAGTCGGCGAGTTCCCGTCGTCCGTGTTTGGCCAGGGCAGCGGAATAAGCGGCCAGAGCGCCTGGAACTCCGCTGGCCAATGGCCCGGTGGTGCTAAGTTCCGGCTGAGCCTTGCCGTTGCGAACAAACATGTCGCGGGTGGCGGCTGCAGGGGCTTTCTCGCGACCGTCGATTGCCGTAATACTTCCGTCGGGACAACGGATCAGAATAAAACAGCCGCCCCCGAGTCCCGAATTGTGGCTGTCGACGACCCCCAGTGTCAGGGCGGCAGCTATGGCCGCGTCGACGGCGTTGCCGCCGCGCTGATAGGCGGCGATGCCAGCGTCGGTTGCCAAAGGTTGAACTGTTGCGACAACGCAACGGGGCCCATCGGCCTGGGCCACATGAACGAGAAGCGGGCCAGCACAACCGATGAGGATGAGACAAGTTAACCACTGTTGTTGAATCTTCTTCATCACTTATGCCCTTCTCCGGGTAGTTTAGTACAGGATTGAACCTCGACGACACAACGAACACGATGATTCAGTCCCTGCTAGATAGTTGAGATAAGAATTCATGCTGCACAAAAGGTTCAGGGAGAGGCCGTTGTGTCGTCGCAGTGGATGTGACCTTGCAGTGAAGGATCAGGTTGGCCAATAGGTCGCCATCTTCTTACGTAAAAACTCAGCGCTGCTGCGCAACTGCTCGATGCCGTCGACTCCATCTTCAATGCTGATCCAACCGTCGAATCCGACTTCGGCCAGCGTGCTGAAGATTGCGTCGTAGTCGTTGAGCCCTCGCCCGATTTCGCCGTGGCGCAGCCGGGCCGCATAGCCTACCGAATCTTCTTCTTGGCGGAGATCTTCCAGCGTTCCTTCGGCCAGATAGCGATCGCTGGCATGCATGGTCACGACGCGGCGTTTTACTTTTTCGAGTAACACCAGCGGATCGTCTCCAGCGAGGATCGCATTGCTTGGGTCGTAGTTTACGCCAAACTGCGGCGAGGAAATGCGAGACACGAGTTCGAGAAACACATCCATCGCCTGGGCGAACTCGGGGTATTGCCAGTAGTTGTCCTTGTAATGGTTTTCCAAGATCAAGACGATGTCTCGTTCTGCGGCATACTCGAGGCAGCCCTCGATGCACTCGCAAACATAGGCCAATCCCTCGGCGCGCGAAACTTCCGGGCGACGTTGTCCCGAAAGCACCCGGCAGTAGTGGCCGCCGAGCTCGGCAGTCATATCGATCCAGGCTTTCTCCTTGTCGATTTCGCCCTGACGAAAAGCGAGGTCGGGGTGCGAGAAATCTGGCGAGCAGCACAGCATCGGCAGTTCGAGCCCCAGATCGTCGGCCATTTTGCGAGTTGTCGACCAGTTTTTGGGGTCGGACAACTCCAGGATGCCGGCGTAAAGTTCCACGCCGTCGATGTCGAGCGTCACGGCCAATTCGAACCAATCTCGCAACGACATGTTGCCGGTGAGGCAGAGATCGTCCAAATAGGCTTTCGGAAAGGCAGCAAGCTTGGGCATCGTCGGCTATTCTTCCCAGCTGGTGACGATACGACCGATCACCGGATACTGCTCCAGTTCGATCACGCTGCCGCTGATGGGATGGCTCTCCTCGCTAAGCCAATAGACGGCCGCGGCGGCAATCTCGGCGGGCTCGATCAGCCGGCCACTGACCGCCGTTTCGGGACCCACTTCCTGGGGCCAATTCTCACTCAGTCCGTCGTCGATCTTCAGCTGATACTCGTTGGGAGTAAGTACCCACCCGACGTTGAGATGATTGATGCGAATGCCCTTGGGCCCCAGCGCGTTGGCCAGATTGCGGGAAAGCGTCATCAGAGCACCTTTCGACATGCTGTAGGCCAGCAATTTTGGCTCGCCACAGTAGGCGTTGATCGAACCGATGTTGAGCACCACGCCTCGGGTGCGCCCGAGTTCCTCGACTGCCGTGCGAATGAGCTGCAGGGGTGTGCGCGCGTTGATGCCCATCACGCGGTCGAACAACTCGTCGTCAGTCGCCCCTAACATCCCCCGCGCATTGGTGGCGGCATTGTTGACAATGCCGTCAATACGGCCCCAGGCATTCATGGCTGCGGCAACGATCTGTTGCGGGGCTGTTCGATCTGTCAGATCGGCAACGCAAAGCGCTGCCGATTCGCCCAAGCTCTCCACGACTTCCTTACCGCGGGCGGCATCTCTGCCATGAACGAGTACGCTTGCACCTTCGGCTACGCAGCGGCGCGCGATGGCTTCGCCGATACCGGTCGTACTTCCCGTGACGATGATCACTTTGTCGCGAAGTCTCATGGTTTGAGCACCGCCTTGGCAATGGTTCCCGAGTGCATGGATTCAAAAGCTTCTTCCCACTGCGTTAGCGGCCATACCCCGCCAAGAATCGGCGAGACGTCTAGCGCTCGTGTGGCAAGGAGTCGAATGACCCGTTCCCAGACAGGCCAATTGTGGCTGAAGCTGCCTTGCAAACGGACGTTTTTCAGGACGAGACTGTCGAGCGAGAAGTCCAGCGGGTCGCGTCCCCAGCCGACTTTTGAAATCCAGCCTGCTGGCCGCACCAACTCAAGAGCTATTTTTAGCGTCGCCGATATCCCTGCGGCGTCAACTACGCCGTCGGCGCCCAAGCCGTCGACTTCGTAGGCCCAGTCGCGCGCGTCGCCGACGATCGCATGGCAGCCGTAGCTCTCGGCGATAGTCAGACGATCTTTGTCTCCGGCCAAGCCGACCACGGCAACATCCGCACCACACAGCCTAGCTACTGCCGCGCAAAGCAATCCGATGGGGCCCGGACCGAGAACTACGACTCGGTCGCCTGGCTTGATCTGGCTATTGATGGCAACCGCGTTGAACGCCACGCAGCAAGGCTCGGTGAGCGCTGCGTGCTCCCAAGGCAACTGGTCGGGAATGCGATGGAGGCAACGGCCAGGCACGGCAACATAGCGGGTCATCGCACCGTTTACCCCGTAGCCAAAGCCACGACGGCTGGGATCGAGATTGTATAGGCCCTGCCGTGCCATCGGACTGTTCACGTCAATCACGGCCGCCGTTTCACTGACGACCCGCTCCCCCTCTGCCCAGCCGACGACGTTGGCACCGACTTCGACGATCGTGCCGGCAAACTCGTGACCGAGCACAACTGGATAGTTCACCTCCCAACTGTGCTCAGCCAACCATTGATGGAGATCGCTTCCGCAAACGCCCACCGCGGCAACTTCGAGCAGCACTTCTTCAGCCGCCGGCGCGGGGCGTACCATGTCGCGCAGTTCAACGCATCGCGATTGGCGCTGGTAGTTCACGACCGCGGGATTGGTCATCACAATGGTCTTTCGTGGAAGAAGTTAAACGGGACCTTTGCCGACGGCAACATCGCCGTAGCTGTGAACTTTGTCGCATATCAGCCGCAATGAGTCTTCCAGATCGCCGCCAGCCGTGCGAAACGAATCGCTGTCGATCGCTAGCGGCGCGCCGATGACCACCAGCGGCGCCCCAAACTCGGGAGTGCTTACTGCCTGCTCAATTGTCAGCCCGCCAACCGCCTGAACGGGAATCTGGACCGATTGGACAATCGCGCGCAGTTGATCTAGCGGGTTCGGAGGCCGCTCTCCTCGACGGGCAATCTCGCCGCGCTCATCGTAACCGACATGATGAACAATGTAGTCGCACCCCAGATCTTCCAGTTGTTTGGCGGCGCCAACCATGTCGTTCGCTGCCAGGTTGTCTCCCATGACACCGATGCCGAAGTCCCGACCGGCCTTCACTACCAGGCGAATCGTCTCTTCATGGGCCCGTGCCATGACTACGACGTGCGAGGCTCCTGCGCCGGCCATCATTTCGGCTTCGAGATAGCCGCCGTCCATGGTTTTCAGATCGGCCACGATAGGAACTTCCGGAAAACGTTCCCTCAATCGTCTGACGCAATTCAAGCCCTCAGCCAGGATGAGAGGCGTGCCGGCTTCCAACCAATCAACGCCGGCGCGCAGTGCCAATTCAGCCGTAGAAAGAGCTTCGTCGATGTTCGTCAGATCGAGTGAGATTTGAACTATCGGTTTCATGTCATGCCTGCAGTCGAGTGCAATTGTTATTCTGCTGCTTTCGGAGCAGGCCAATCAAGATGTTTGTGCAAGAATGCAAAAGTCCCCTTGCCGTTGATCGCGTGGGGGCCGTTGAACCACTCAATCGCGGTTCGCTCGCCAAGATTCAGTTGGGCCCGATAAAGGTGTCGTACTTTGGCGAATTCGTAGGCCACGGCTTCGTCAGGGGCGACGCCATCGAAGTGACCGCGCTCGACCATGAACGGACGAGGACAAATCAGTGCGGCCATTTCGGAGTAATTGAACGTTCCTCCCAAATTGAACTCGTACATTTCGTATTCCGCTTTGTTCGCATAGCTATAGCGCAGCGACTTGGAATCTGTGGCAGCGTTCTTCCATATCCAGTCGTCGAAATCTCCTGAGCAGATCGAGAGGCAGTAGTTATCGACTAAGGCAGGAATACGCATGGCCGACTTGCCGCCGTAACTTAATCCGTAGAACGCGATGCGTTCGGCATCGACAAACGGCAGCTTCGCCAGCCAGGCCGTAATCTGCTCGTGTTGCGGCACCATGATGGAATACAACGTGCAGCCGAGACTGTACGCTTTGAATTGCAATGTGCGAAAGCGAT
>JAGQOW010000181.1 GCA_020427155.1 Planctomycetales bacterium
ATCGGCTCGGAGCCTCGCCAGCTGAAGATTGACAGATTCAATTTGACCTGCTGTTTTATCGACAAGTGACTTCTTCTCGATAAGCTGCGCCTGGGTTGATTCGAGTTCTTTGGTGAGTTGGTCGGCTCGCTGTTGGTAGTCCGTATGTTTCTCTGCCAGTGATTGGTCTTCCGGGAACGAATCGGCAACTTTCTTCGCGGCAGTCGCGGCGCTCTTGACCAGTTCGAGGTGAGACTGCGCGGTAGCTTGCGCCTGTTGCAGTTCTGCGTGAGCTTTTGTCAGAGTCGTGTTTTCTTGCCCCAACTCTTCGAGCCGCTTCGCGGCGTCTGTAATTGCTTGATCAACCTCAGCAACTTTCTCGCGCCGACGCTCCAAGCGTCGATTGATCTTATCGATTGCCTGATCGTCAGAAGCTGCTTCCAGACTTGCGATCGATGTGTTCAGTGCCTCCATGCGACGATCGACCTCGCTATTTGCGACGGATACGTCGGCGGGAAAATCAACCGACCGTTGATAAGTTCTAGAGAGGGCGATCTGACGCAGTAACTCACGGAAATCAAAACCCGTGCTGACGAACTCGTCGGCCAGCAGCTTGAGAAGCGCCGGGTGGCTGGGTAAGTTTTCGCCATGATGAAAGTCGACCGGGTCGACCAATCCATGGCCCATCATATGCTTCCAAAAACGATTTGCGACATTCTTTGAAAAATACTCGTTTGCCGGATGAGTTATCAGACGAGCCAACTGCGCACGTCTACTGAACTTGGGCTGTCCGGCAGCGGTCTTGGAAGGAGCGACGATATAAGCCTCCTCCCCATCGAAACGTGGCTCGACCTCCAAAGTCAATCCCGTCAGTAATTGTGGATTCATGTGGGAAGAGTCGTCTGGAGAGAATACCGAACTGAACTCCGTTTCGCCCTCAGCTTTCTCACCCACAAATGCAATCTTGACGTCTTTTTGCTCGGTGTCTTGCTCGAATAAGTAGCTGCGGCTAACAAAAGCTAGAATGCCGTAGTACTCCGACTGTTCGTAGTCGACAATGTTCGGGTGATCGTGGCACTGGGCACATTGAAGATCGCGTCCCAGAAAAATGCGCCCGACGTCACGCGTGACGGCGTTCGGTTCAACGTCGCGTTCTAGAAGAAACTTGGCGGCGCCCCGCAACTCGCCTGTCCCGTCGGCTGAGAGGACTGTCTGGACAATACGGTCAAACGGCCATTTCTCATGAACGGCCTTGTGGAGAAAGGACTGCCAATCGCTCTGCCCGACACGGTTGCCGGTGCGGCGTTCCATGAACATGATGTCGAGTACGTCTGTGAAAAAGTCGTCGAACTCCGTGGAGCCGAGCAACTGTTCGATGACGGCGGCGCGTTTTGCAGAATCCTCGTTCGCAACGAACGATTTTGTTTCGTCGACAGTTGGACCGCGTCCAACCAGGTTCAGATAGATCCGGCGAAGAAACTCGTAATCGTTTGCCGCTTCAGCCAGACTGCCAAGGTGCGCCGTTTCGATTGCCTGATCGATGCGTTGATGCAGCGGAGCATCTTCTTGCCCCTGAACTTGAACGAAAGGAACTGCGGTCGAGAAGATGAGCAGCAACAAGAAGAGACAAGTTCGGCGACGCATGTTCATCGACCGGCTCGTTTGATGATTAGAAGGTACGTACTGGCAGGACACGTTAGCTTAATCAAGTTCGCGCTGCCAATCAACCGAAATGCGGGTCTGGATAGTGGCTTAGTTCGGGAAATGTTCGATCAGAGCAGAAAGTCATGGCCAATGAACAATAGCTGGATTTGACAGGGTCCAGCCGTCGCGATTGGGGAGCAGCGGGGCTACAATCCTTTTTGGCCACTTGGTGTTGTTGGATTGTACCGTTGAGAGCGTGGAGGATCGTAGAAAAGAAGAAGCTCAAGGTGTTACGCTTGGCTCCACTGCTTTCTGAGGCCTCGAAGGACACTACGAGCACGAAGGCTGGTTTAGAGGATCCACTTGGAGGCTCTCGGTGGTTTATTGAACACAGTACGTGGTCATTAATTATGACGTCGCCAGTAAGATCGTCTTCCATGGATTTGGGAATAACTGCTAGTTGAAGTTTATAACTCATACATTGTCGAGGTGCCTTTCGTGAGCAATCAGATCCAGAGTTTGCAGGTGCGTGGGTTTTTCAACGGCGTTGTCTTAATCGCAATGGTTGCCCAGATTGCGACCGATGCTGGCGTGGCGCGAGCTGAGCAGCCGACGGCAGGTGCTACCAGGCATGTCGATTTGGGTGGGGAGGTTTGCCTGGAGCTGGTGTATGTTCCACCGGGCGAGTTCAAGATGGGGAGCACGCCCGCCGAAAAGGCATGGGCAACTGGAATCGAGGGAGGGGCTACGCCGGGGACCGAGCGCGAGTCGTACGAAGGCGAGCGGCCCCGACCGATGCGAGTGAAGGACGGTTTTTGGATGGGGCGCACGGAAGTAAGCGTCGGGCAATTCAAACGATTTGTAGAAGAGACTAGTTACGTCACCGATGCTGAGCAGCCGGGCGCGACGACGCATTGCTTTGATCCGGAGTGGAAGATTACTGCCAAGGCTCCGCCGCATCCGTGGATTCCAATGGAGGACAAGAGCTGGCGGGACCCGAATTTTGGTTTTCCTTTGAGAAACTGCTATCCGGTAGTGTGTGTGAGTTGGAACGACGGAAAAAGCTTCTGTAAATGGTTGACCGCCCGGGAGCGGGCAGCGGGTCGGCTGCCGGAGCAACTTGAATACCGTCTGCCGACCGAGGCCGAGTGGGCCTACGCCTGCCGAGGAGGGCTCGAGGGCACGATCTTCTGGTGGGGAGACGATCTGAGCAACGGGGAAGGGCGGCTCAATATTTCGGCGGTCGACTTTTTGCCTGGACGCAACAAGATCTGGCCACTGGCCAACGCGCCGTGGAGCGATGGTTTTGCCTTTGTGTCGCCAGTGGATCACTACGGCGAGCGAGGCAGAAACGGATTTGGCCTGGCGGATATGTGTGGCGGAGTCTGGGAGATTGTCCTGGATCACTTCGACCCGCAGGGAGGTCACGAAGAGGTGTATTCGGTCGACACGAACCCTCGCCCTGTGTGTCGCGGCGGCAATTATTTCGACGTCCCTGGAAATGCCCGTTGTGCGGTTCGCCTGGGGCTTCAAGGACCCAACTACTCAGACTCTCGCGATGGCTTTCGCATTTGTCTGGGCGTGCCACGAGATGTCGAGTGAGCCTGCGAATGAAGCGAGCGGCATTTCAACTACAGCGCCGTTTTGCAGGTGGCCAGGACCAGGTGTTGTCATTATGGAGGTGGCAGGATTCGCGAGAGTTAAGTGCCGCGAATTGGGCCTGGCAGCGATGAGAGAAACCGCGGCCAAAAGAAATGCCAGCGTTAGCGACGCAGGTTCGGGAATCACGAAACTACCGGCGAGGCCGGAGACGCCGGCAGCGAATCCGAGCGAGCCAACCAGGTTTGATGCGCCGGTGTACGGGTCGAAGCGGAAAAGCTGGTTTGATCCGGGAATAAACGAAGAAGGGCCGGCGGTGGCAAAGTAGTAGTCGTTGCCTTCGCGGGTAATTCCGCCCGTGGCCCCGAGCGTGGGACTCAGGAAGCTGATCGTGAAGCTTTGGCCCGTAACCGGATCGATCTCCAGCAGGCTGTTGCTGATACGGTCGAGTCCGACGAGTTTGCCATCGTCGCGCCAGGCGATGCCGTTGATATCGCGATCGCCGCCGCTGACGACTCCGAGGTTGGTGACGACGCTCGTGTCTAAGTCGACCGAAAAGAGGGCTGGACGGAACGGCTGGCCAATCGATCTGCCGACGCCGATCAAGCGACCGTCGGGAGCGAAGGTGACCCCGCCTTCGGCTACCTGGAACGGAAGATTGCCGATCACCGTGACGGCGGCGGTCGCGGGATCGATGGAAGCTAGAAACCCGGGGTTGAAACCGCCAAAACCGTACAGCCGATCGTCGGCCTGCCGATAGGCGATCCCAGAGAAGGAAGAAAGGCTCAGCGCGCCGACCTGCGTGCTAGTTGCATCAGAGGTCGACAGACGGTAGAGGTTTTGGTCTGCAACGGCAAACAACTCGGCGGTCGCTGGTCGAGAAAGTAAACTCAGGCAGCCGCCAAGGCAGATCGTGAGAGTAAAGTAATGTCGTATGTGTTGGTGGTAGAAAGATTGGCTGCGATTCATTAGCGTCTCTCCCGGGGTTTTTTTAGAGGTTGCATCGTATCACGGGGCTGTAGGAGAATCAAATCTTTGGGTGCGGCTGGTCCGGGCTTCCTGTGCTTTTTGGTCACCTGCGGATTGATGGTGAAGGTCCTTGATGCGTCTCAAGCGAGTATTGATTGCAGCATTATTGGCGCTGCTTGGTTTGGCAAGTGCCGTTGGGATTGCGGTGCACCGTGCGGGGGGTACGTTTGCAGTCGCACTTCCTGCAGCGGCGATAGGCGACGAGCCGGGTGATCTGGTTGCGGCTGAACGCATTGGCAAGTACCCGGCGTTCGTGGCGCAGTATTTTCTCGACAGCGTTGCTCTGCCTGAGGCGTTGGAAGTGACCCATGGCATCGCGCTGTACCGCGTGCGCTATCACACGACCAACTTCGACGGCAGCGTAGTGGTGGCTTCGGGACTGGTCGCGCTGCCCAACAAGCGCGAACTAAACAGCGTGGTGAGCTATTTCCATGGCACCAACGCTCAGCGGCATACTGCCCCGTCACAGTCTGGGCTGGGAGAGGGGCTGTTGGTGGCCGCGGCCACGGCTGGCTTGGGGCATATTCTGGTGGCTCCCGATTACATCGGGCTGGGCGAAAGCCGCGACTTGCATCCCTACTTGCATGCGAAGACGACGACCGCGACTTGTATCGATCTGCTTCGCGCAGCGCGTACGCTGGTCGACCATTTGCGCGGCGTCTGGCCGACATCGCTTTATTTGGTAGGGTTCTCTCAAGGAGGGCACGCCACCTTTGCAGTGCAAAGGGAATTGGAGTCGCAGCCAGAACCGCCGTTTCAGGTGAAGGCGACGGCGGCGATCGCGGGGCCGTTTCATTTGCTTGAAGTGAGCTTTCCACAGGCTTTGACCGGCGAAACCGACTCGCATGAGTTTTACCTGGCCTATATCGCAAATGCGTACGCCCACATTTATCAGCACCCGCTAGAATTGATCGTGGCTGCACCGTACGCCGAAAAGGTGCCGGTCTTATTCGACGGCGATCACGAAACGGAGGAGATTGCCGCCAACCTGCCGGACGACCCGCGAGATTTGTTCACTTCAGACTTCTTGAAAGCTTACGACGCGGGAAAGCCGCATTGGTTTTTGGAGGCATTTGCCGAAAACAGCGTTGACGATTGGACGCCGTCGGCCCCGGTACGGATTTACTACGGAGAGAACGATGTGGATGTGCTTCCAGAGGAAGCCCTGCGGGCCGAGGCGAAGATGAGAGAGCGCGGCGCCGACATCGAAGCGATATCGGTCGGCGCTTTCGACCACAACACTTCAGTGTTGCATGCGATACCCAAAGCGTTACGGTGGTTTGCCGAACTGGAAAACGAGTGATTGCGGCCCCAGCCGGGGAAACAGTTTAGCGAGGGTGTTTCACAAGTTGGAGGATCAAAGATGAAGATCACGATCAACGTCGATTGCACGCCGGAAGAGGCGCGGCGGTACATGGGTTTGCCCGACGTGGCGCCGATGCAGGAAGCGATGCTCAAGGAGATGCAAGATCGGGTGATGGCCAATGTTCGCCTGATGCAGCCGACCGAGATGATGCAGACGTGGCTGCCGACGAGCCTCGATAGCTGGTTGGATATGCAGAAGCAGTTCTGGTCGAAGATGATGTCGCCCGGCTCGCAAAGTGACGATTAGCAGGGATATGCCGGGAATAACCTTGCTGCGGCAGGCGAGCCTCGTTTTCTGAGCGGAAAGCGGCAGTCTGTGTCGTTCTTGTTTGCGTTTGGCCAGGCTCCAAGAATAATGGAACGAGGGGCGGCCTGCCGTTGGGGCAAGGCGCCGCTTACGTAGACCCTCCTAAAGATTCCCGCCACCGCTGTGTGCCATACTCTTGGCCGCTCCTCCAGCAGTTGGACTTAGAAGTCGGGCGAAGGTGCTCCGACTGCTTGTTTCGTTTTGCCAGGTCATGACCGTACTGCTCAATAAGCCGTTTGCCCCTCGTGCGAAGTTTTGCTGGCTGACAATTGGCATCGCGATGTTGATGCACTTGCCTACCCGCGGCGACGAAACGAAGCTGCAGTCGCAGGTGTTGGGCTACCAGCAATGCATCGATTGTCATGAATTGCCGGCCGCAGCCTGGATGCGCTCGAGCCATGCCCAACATTCTCTAGCGATGCTCAACAGCAATTCGCGTGCAGTGCGGTATGCAACTCGATTGGGGATCGAGCCTGCGATGCTAAGCCACGGTAGTTCGGTCTGTACCGACTGTCACGCGACGCGGCAAGATACTGGCGGAGGCGTAGTGCGGGTGATGCACGGGGTATCTTGCGAGTCGTGCCATGGGCCCGCAGGGGCGAGCTCCACCTCGGCAGGTTGGTATGCGCTGCATAGCGGCGAAGAGCTGCTGCCCGACGACGCCGAGGCCGATCTGGAGTCGGCACTGCGCGAGGCGGGCATGGCGGGAACAGAGGACCTCTATTCGTTGGCAGTGCGATGTTATGCCTGTCATTCGGTGTCCAACGAGGACATAGTCCGCGCAGGCCATACGGCGGGAACGTCGGAGTTTGAACTGACGAGTTGGTTTTCGGGCGAGGTGCGGCACAATTTTGCGCCGTACACCGTCGACGTGGAAGACGAGGAGAGCAATGCGCTGGCCTCGACTGTATGGCTTGCCAGGCACGAGCGGGCCGATCCGCGGGCGCGCCGGCGGTTGATGTATGTGGTGGGGCAACTGGCCGATCTGGAGGTCAACCTGCGCAATCGAGCCCGGGCCACCCGCGAAGGAACATTTGCCACGACGGCCGCCAGCCGCTTGGTCGCCGCCCAGAGCCGCTTGCAGCAAGTGGCTCGGCAAGTGGACGACGCCGAGCTGAAAGCTGCCATCGAAGCAGCCGAAGAAGTGCGGGCGCTGGTGTTTTTGCCTCCCAATAGAACAGACCAGCCAGCCCTACTGGCGGCA
>JAGQOW010000182.1 GCA_020427155.1 Planctomycetales bacterium
CGGCGTCGCGAAAGGTAACGCGGAAATAGGGCTTTCCATCCTTCGTCGTGAGTTCTTCCTTGGCCGAAAGCAAAGCAAAGAAATCGGCTTCTTGGCCGTTGGTCAGCTCGGCCAGGGGAACGACCGTCGGAGCCAGGGAATCGCCGGTGTCAAACAGAGAGTTTTGTGAGTTACTCATGCCTTCGATTGTATCGCGATTCGGGAGCCAATGGCGAGGGGCCAGTGAGCAAACTTCCCCTCCCACAGCCATCTGCTCTAGCAGTTAGCCATTCGCGGCGATTCTGCCGACAGTGTGGTCAACATCTCGGTTAGCTGGGTACGAATCCCGTCCATGATTGGATCGGAGTTCGCCTCCCGATCTCGCCGCGAGTCGACTTCGATTGCTTCTCCTACTTGCAGGACGACGTGAAAGGGTCCGTTGGTGCTCACACGATCTGTAAAGTCTTCTTCGAATCGTTCGACCGTCTCGAGGATATGCTCGGGGATATTGGGTTCCGAGGTTCGCACATACTTGCGTGGATAATGCGACATCTGCTGCACATAGTAGCAGGCCGCCAGTTGCTTCCAGCGGCGGTGACGTTCCTCGGCGGAGATGTTGTTCTTGACCATGTCGGGCAAAATGGCAGTGCGCAGGTTCTTGACTCGTCCGACAATACCTTCGTCGTTCGTTTTGATCTTCCATTCTTTCTCCAGCTTGGCCAGCTCGTCTTCTATCAATCGGTCGACTCGTTCGTAAAAGTCGCCCGTTCGCGCGGAACCAAAGTATTCAATCTCTTTCAGAGACAGCAGTGCCTGGGCAATTTGCTGGAGTCGTGGAATCAGCGGCCTGTCGCGCTGAGGATACCAGGAGAAATGCGATTCGATCTCTTCCAGCACCGGGGTGATGGTTGCCAGCAGGTCGCCGCGAAAGAAATAGCGGATCGCGATTGGATGGACCACGACCCCGCTTCTTAGCCCGAGTTTTTGGCGACGTTTGGCAGCGGTACGAGCGATAAACGAAGTGCCTTCCATCATCGGCATAAGGATGTCGTTGTGACGCGAGATGGCGCCTTCGGGAAACACCACCAACGGACGTTTGCCGTCGACGAGAATATCGACGGCCGTATTGATTGCCTGCCGATCGACGCCCTCGCGGTAGACACTGAAGGCCCCCATCCGCCGGAGTACGAAGCGAGTAAGTCGATCCTGCTTGAACAGGTGCCAGGAGGCCATCGCGTGGACACTGCAGTGAAGCTGCTGAGCAATCTGGTTCAATGTGAGCGGGTCGGACATGCGGCAATGGTTGGGAGCAAGCAGCACACCATGGCCAGCTTCCAAAGAGGCCGCCAGTCGCGGGAGCTCGCGACACTCGATGGAATGAATGCCGAGATTCTTGCGCAGATGCCGATTGAGATACTTCTTGATAATCCATGGCCAGAACTTGCCGTAGACCGGCGGGACAAATTCGTAGGGCTCTTCGATGACGACGTTTTGCATGGCTTCGAGGGGGATAGAGCGGAGGACCGAGTTCAGTTCAGTCGCAGGGTTGCTTCGCGTGCTTCTAGCAACCGGCTACTGAAGCTCTGGAGCCTCGCTGTCGCGCAATCGGCAAAGTTTGCCAAGGTGTCAAATCCGTTCCGGCGTCTCCAAGATAACGCAGCTGCCGGTCCTCTGCCCAGAGCAGAGTTGTTGGCCGATACTTAGGATAGTCCTTTAGTTCCGCAAGTTTGGCCCGCTGCTCTTATGAAACGCCTTCGCAAGAAAATCAAACCTCGGCGAGAGTCGGCCGACCGCGAAGCTTCTCGCTGGCAGGAGGATTTTGCCGACTACCTGCGCAGCGAATGCCACCTGGCGGCTAATACGGTCGAGGCGTACTCGCGCGATCTGGCAAGGTTCTACGAGTGGCTCGGTAGTCGGCGTTTGCAGCAACTTAGCGTCGGCGAACTGGCAGGCTATCCTGCCTGGCTGACGGAACTCTCGTTGGCTCCCAAGAGCGTGACTCGTCACATTGCTTCGCTGAAGGTCTTCTTCCGCTATCTTCAACTCGAAGGCGCATTGACCGACAACCAGGCAGAGCTGCTAAGTTCGCCCAAGCTCTGGCAACGCGTCCCTCAAGTACTCTCCGAGAAGCAGGTGGATCTGCTGCTGGCTGCCCCGCGGCGCGGCGATCCTTGCTGGCAGCGCGACCGAGCGATTTTGGAACTGCTTTACGCGACTGGCTGTCGAGTGTCGGAACTTTGCAATTTGCGTTCCCGCGACTTGCATCTGAAAGAGCGATACTGCATCTGTCATGGCAAGGGAGAGAAACAGCGCATCGTGCCCTTGGGCACGCGCGCGATCGCGGCGGTCGGCAGTTATCTCGAAAACGAACGGCCCCAACTTGCCACCCGACGAGGGCAGGTGTCTGAGCAGTTGATTCTCTCGCCCCGCGGGCAAGGCTTGCGGCGGGAGCGAGTATGGGAACTGATTAAAAAGTATGCTACTCGGGTTGGCATCCCCCACGAGATCAGCCCTCACTCGCTGCGGCACAGCTTTGCGACGCATCTGCTGGCAGGCGGCGCCGACTTGCGGCAAGTGCAAGAAATGCTCGGCCACGCCAGCATTGCCACGACGCAAATCTACACGCATGTCGATCACACACGGCTCAAGAAAGTCCACGAGACGTTTCACCCGAGAGCATAACCTTCCGCTTTCGGCTTTCGATTCATCCTCCCCGATGAAGCTTTTGCCCGCCGGGGCCCCAGCTTTTGGGACAAAACTGCAGCGGGTGTAATTGGTGTGAAATTGTCGATATGTCAAAGAACGGACACCACCAGGCTGGGGTGATTATTGCAGTTGCGGAGGGGCGAGGCTACGATCATTCTTGGCCGCGCGGATGTGGGATTGAAACGCGGAGTTCGCTGAGATTTGCAAAATTGGTGCTGGCGACTGTAGCTGGATTCGCAAGGATTCAGCGGAACTGCCAACGCCGACTCGAACGACCTGAACGCTTGTGAGTTCAGCTACGTTGGCGGGATGGAACCGCCAAGAGCGCGGAGGAAGAGTTGTTGCGAGGGGGAGGATGAAAGCGGTTGAACTGCGACGACTAGATGTCGATTGGCATCGCGACTATTGACCCCTGCGCGGCAATTGAGCCACCGCCACTTTCGGTTTTCGGCAGGAGGTAGCGAGTAGTGGCGGTGGCACGGGTCCATTAGTTGCTCAGGGGTCAATAGGAGAGAAATCTGACATGGCAACACCGAGCGAATCTCAATCTTCAACCATTTCGATAGCAACGACTGGGCAACCGCCGCGTGGGATTAGGGCACTGGCAGTAGTTTATCCTCTCGGAGTAGTGCTTGCGGGAGTTGCACTGTGCGTATCTGAGTCAAAAGAAGTGGGGGGATTGCAATTCTTCTTTTTGCTAGTCGTTGGAGTTTTCGCAATTCTCACTAGTGTAGGACTCTGGAAGGGCCTGCAATGGGCTTGGTGGTTGGCCTTGTTCTATCATTTTTGGTTTGGCATCTGTATAAGACTGGAATCCATATTGGGATTGCATAATGCCGGTGATGAAATTGCGAGGGTCCCGAACCTGAGTCGAGCAATTCCGATGGTGCTACTGCATATCGGGATAGTGCTTTACTTACTGAGCCCGATGGCCCGTCGACATCTAAAGGCGCAGGGTGTCGCAACTTGGAAGCCGGTGCTACTATCGATCATTGGCGGATTCTTGTTAACTATTCTAACAGCAGTGGCAATTGCTGTGTTTGGTTAGTCGCATCTCAAGCTTGCAAGTAAACGCGGAGGTCTGCCACCTGCCGGACAGTTGCAGATAGAACTGTGCTCACGGCAGGCGGTATGCTCACAACGATCCGCCGGACGGGCATAAAGCGAGGCGCCGCGTCGCATGCCCACGTCGGCGGACCTCCGTGAGCATGGCACCTGCGTGCCGGCCGCGTGCTGTTGCGGGAAAACCTGACGGTGGCGCCCGCCTACTGCGGCAGGGGGGCGAAGCGTACGCGTTCGACCAGCTTGTGTTGTTCGCCGTTGTCGTCGAGGTAGCCGGTGATGGCGGTGATGGCGTGCATGGCGTAGCGGTACTTCAGTTCGTAGTCCGCTTCGATTTCTACTTCCTGTTCGGTCGAGCCGGGGCCGCCGGCGTCGTCGACGAGACTGCGGATTTCTTGATGCAGTTTGGCAAACGGGGCGGCGCCTGCGAGCACGACGTCGCCCAACTGCACCTGGGCAAGTTCGCCCGAGGGGGCCGCACGCAGGCGGACCTTGAGTAGCGGTGTTTCGGTAGGCTGGCTCGACAGGCTGGCCGATGCCGAGGGCATGCGGATATTGAAATCGCCCTCGGGCAGAATGATCTTGAAAGTAAACACGAAGAACACGAGCAGTTGAAACACGATGTCGATCATCGGCGTCATCTGCAGCACGATATGTTCGCGGTGTTCGGTGTTGCGGATTCTCATAGCTGGGAGATGAGGGGCTGGGGATTGGGGGCTTTTGAGTTGGGAGGTTTTCTTATGAGCTACCGACGGTGTTAACTTTTTCTTGCTTGCCGCGCAGCGCGAACTTCTCGAACTTCAGTTCCTGGCAGATGGCGATGATTTCCTGCACCAGACCGGTCTTGGCATTTTCGTCGGCGCGGATGATGACGGTCACGTCGCCTAGCTGCTTGGAAGTATGGCGGAGGATGATCTGGGTCTCTCTCAGCAGTTCGGAACGGAGGCGAGCCAGTTCGGTCAATTCGTTGCCGGCATAAATGAAATGACCATCGTGAGTGACGTGAATTGTGAGGGGCTGCTCGTAGGGCGCCGCGGGGGGCCTGGCGAGTTCGCTGGCCGGCAGCTTGACGCGCTGGTCTTGTTCGGCATCGGAGAAATTGATGACCAGCATAAAAAAGGCGATTAGCTGAAAGGTCATGTCGATCATCGGCGTCAAATCGCCTTCGACAATCTTGCTGACACCTTTGGGGCGAAATCGCATAGGGAGTGGCGGGCTGTGAGTTGTTAGTTGTGGGTTGTTGGCGTTTTGCTAGGCGGGTTTCTTCTGGAAACGCGACATGAGGCCTTCGCTGACGATGCCGACTTCGAGCACCAGTCGGCTGACGCGATTGCGCAGCAGGTTGTAAGCCGCCAGGGCGGGGATTGCCAGCGAAAGGCCGACGAACGTGGTAAACAGGGCGGTCGAGATGCCCTGGGCCAGCGCTTGCGGGTCAGGGGCTCCGGTGGCCGTGTTGGCGATCAGCTTGAACGAGTCGATCATGCCGCTGACGGTTCCCAGCAGCCCGATCATGGGGCTGAGAGTGCCAATCAGCGCGAGGTAGCTGAGGCGATGCTCCAGCCGCATATTTTCTTCTTCGCCGACTTCCTGCATCGCTTCGATGGCTTCGTTGTAACCGGTAGAGACCTTGCCCAGTCCAGCCGAGAGCACATGTCCTAGAAACGATTGGTCGTTACGCGCCAGGTCGTAGGCTTCCTGGAACTGTTTGGCATCGAGGTGCCGCTCGAAGCCCGCAATCAATTCAGTGGGAATGACGTTCTCGCGGCGAGCGGTCAGCAGGTTCATGACGAACAGCGCGACCAACATGAATGAAAGCCCCAGGAAGACCAGGCCGTAGAACCAGCCGAGCGAGTTGGTGGCCCACTGCAGATAGCTGATTTCGACATCAGTCGCTTCGCTGCCGACGACGTCTTGCACACCCAGGTCGGCGGCCGCGTCCTGGGCCCAGGTTGTTTGTACCGGGCTGCTAAGGGCGAACATGAGTGCAGCCAACAAGCCGATGATCAAGGCTGGCCTCCAACGGGCTCGGTGCGTCGCTTGGTTCCTGGCAAGTAGTATCACAGTGTTAAACTCCTCTCAGGGATCTCGGCCTGCTCTGTGCCCACCGTCTGAATATGGGTGATTGCTGAAAGTGTGGTCTCTGTAGTTTCGATCTAATTTAGCGAGCCGGCAGCTTGCGTCCAATTGGCATTCTGTTTGTGCTGGAGTGCATGTCTGCGGATTTCTTGTTCCAGCGACCACAAAGCTGCCCCAAATTGCCGGTCCTACCGCAACATCCCTGTTAGCGATTGGCCCAAGGGCTGGAGGGGTACTCCTGTTTGAGGCGCTCTTTGGCGTCGGTTGCGCGAGTTTCCTGGCCCAGAGTACTCCACAATTGAGATAATTCGTAAAGCGCTTTGGCATGGTCGGACGAAGCCGAAGCGAACAAGAGATCGACATGCAGAAACGCGTCGCGGGCCGCCTTGGGGTTCTTGCCCAGCAGATAACAATCGCCCAGTGCGTTGTAGGCACGAGCCAAGAGCTGGGTGTCTTCGGGGTCGGCATCGGCGATGATTTTTTTCACGTCCTCGGTAGATGAGGCCAACTCGCCCCCCGCCGAACGGCTTACTGCAGAAAGCAGCGTCGCTTCGACAAGTTGGCTTTTTGCAGCCGTATCGTCGCCCGCGGCTGCGACCGCGTTTTCAAACTCGGCGAGAGCTTCAGTATGCTTTGCCTGCTGTTGCAATAGGCGGCCGATGAGCAGGGCGGAGCGTGCCTTGTGAAACGGCGATGGCGCTTTGCTGAGTTTTGTGTATTCCTTTTGCGCTTCAGCAAAGTTGCCAGCGGCCAGGTGCAAATCGCCGGCCAGCTCGATCGCTTCGGAGAGGTGGAAGCTGTCGCGGTTTTGGGACAGGAACTTCGCGACGGCCGCTTGGGCCGGCGCGATGTCTCCTTGGCCGGCGATCGCCAGTTTGGCTGTGCAAGCAGCGCTGAGGAAGTCGAGTTCCTGTTTGAGCTCGTCGCGGTCTATTTGTTCGCGGGCAATCTGGCTGAGCGACTCCAAGGCGTCGTTGAATCGACCTCCCGACGCGGCCAGGCGGGCCGAGCGGAGGTCGGAGGGTTCGCCGGCGAAGGTGACGCTGACGATTTCTTCAACGGGAATCTCGCGCTCCACCCCTCCGCGCGACATCGTGACGGACAACTGGGTGATCTTAGTAATTTTGCCCGAGTCGGTCCCGTTACGCCGCTTAATGCGGTCGATCCCCTGACCGTACCCATGGGATGTGCCGAGCAGGGCGATACACGATGCGGCAATTGCCAAGAGCCCGATGGATCGCTTCATTTCTCATCCTATTTGAATTCGTGCAGGAGGGTTATTGCTTTGCTGCCTGAACTTCA
>JAGQOW010000183.1 GCA_020427155.1 Planctomycetales bacterium
CTCGTGCCAGACATCGTGGCATAGTCGTCGGTTGTGCCGTTGTTGTTGCCTGCGTAGTCGGGCACTGTGCTCGTGATCGTGCGACCAGGGGCTGCAATCGCTCGGCTATGGCGCTGACTGAAGTAGCTCATGAGCCCGCTGTCGTCGGTCGACATCACAGGAATGACGTAGGAGCTAGCTGCCGGATAACTTAGACCCGTCGTGTTGAAACTTGTGTAGCTGTTACCTGCCGAGACGGCAATAAAGATCCCATCGGCTTCGAGCTGCGCAAACTCATCTTCCAAGTTGGCCCAGCTTGGAATCGTATCGGAATTCCAGCTGGCGACTCCCAAGGACAGATTGACAGCGGTAATCGGGTTTTCAAAATTGTTGCGATTTGTGTGAATCCAGTCGAGGGCGTTTTCGACCCATGAGAAGTAACCCGCCCCTGCATCGTTGAATACTCGCAGCGCTACGAGGTCGACTCCGGGAGCGACTCCCGTGTCGTTGCCCGAGTCGCCGCCGACGATCCCTGCCACATGTGTGCCGTGTGAACCCGAGGGACCGTCGTCGTAGGGATTGGCGTCGTTCTCTTCGGTAAAGTCCCAACCGCCCACGACGCGGTAATTGCTTCCAAAACCGCCGCCCAGGGCAAAATGGTCGTAGGCGATTCCGCTGTCAATCACGGCCACGGTTTGGCCGATACCGGTGAAACCGTAATTGGCGCGTGCGTTCAAGAGCCCCGTTTGGCCGTGGGCTTCTTCCAACGCCTTATCAATCTGCCTCAGATGGTCGTTGAGAGTCGTTTGATTTGACGAGTCGATCCAGAAATCAGGATTCGACTCGGTGTGGTGCTCGAGTGCCGGCGGTGCTTCGTCGATCGTATGATGCTCGATCGTGCCGCCCAAGAATCCGCCTAGCGGGTCGGCCGACATCGCCAGCCGTTCCTCTAATTGTTCCAATCTCCCAGACCAATCGAAGTTCCATTTCGTGTCTGCAGGCATCGCCTTCCCCTTGATGGCAACCGCGAATCGCAGTGGGTTCGGAGTCCCACAAGCCGTGGGCATCCGTTTGCGAATCTTCTTGAGTGAGTGAGATGAGTAGGCAGCCAGACCAAGGAGGGGAGAAGGTCGGGCCAAGAAAAGCTGGCGTGCCGTCGATCGGCGGCTTTCTGGGCGAAAGCAACCAAAGGTGGGCACATCCAAAGCCTAGTTCAGTTTTTCCAGGCAGGTCGCAGGCTTTTCTCGCGGAGATAGAAAATCTCACTCAATTCGTCGCGGTTGCTAGCCCTTTCCGTAGAGCATGTTGACGGCCATCCACTATGCCGCCACAAGCGATGAACTTAGACAACATTCTGTTGTCTGCTTACCACATCCTGTTCTAGGTACGTTTACCGCGAAGGACCGTTCGACCGATTCTATGGCCGAGCGTCAAATCGAGCGCAATCAGGCAAATTTCCCGCTGCCCAGAACAGCTAGTACCCCGTATGATGAACAAATATCCCTTGCCAACTATTGCATGTCTAGCGGCCAATTCTGGCCGGGGCAGCTTTTTGGAGATTCCCGTCGTGGCCAAGTTTGCCATTGATCCGAGGACCGAAGAGACCATCGACTCGCCGAGCCTGCTCGATTCGTTTGGTCGCGAAGAAGCGCTCGAGCGCGCCGCTGCGCGCCGGCAAGTTGCGTTGGTCGAAGGCAGCACTCCTCAATTAAGCTTTGAAACACGTAGTTTGCTGCGAGATCGCTTGCGACTGCTAGCAATCATGCTGTTCTTGTTGTTTGCCGTTTTTCTGATTCGCTCGCTCTGGTTTTTCGAGCAGTACGTCCTTGGCCCAGGAGCAGTGGTTTTCTATGGCCACCTGGCAGTGACCCTGGTGCTAGCAGTGGTGGCACAGCGACTGTGTTCGCATTGCGACGTCTTTGAAAAGCATTTGCGGATTTCGGAACTGCTGATCATTGGCGGGCCCGCCGCTTTTTTTGTATTGCTTAATTACAACATGTTTTTGACATGCTGTACGCTCCAAGCTGGGCATACTCATCTGCCGAACATCACTGGTGGATGGTTGCTGCTCGTTTTTTGTTACGCACTGTTTGTACCCAACTCCTGGCAACGGGCCGCGGTTGTGCTTGGTCTGCTGGGCATTGCACCATCGGTGGTGTGGTTGGTTGCTCGAGCGCGCATTCCCCAAGTCGCTCAATTGATGCAGACCGAGGAATTCGGTAACGAGTTTCTCTCGCAATTCCTGGTGATGGCGCTGGCTGTGCTCACGGCGGTTGTGGGTGTCAAGTCAATCGGCTCATTGCGAAAAGAAGCTTTCGTCGCCCGGCAATTGGGGCAATATCGGCTGCGGCAAATGCTCGGCAGCGGCGGCATGGGCGAAGTTTATTTGGCCGAACATGAAATGATGAAACGCCCCTGTGCGATCAAAATCATTCGCCCTGAAAAGGCCGGCAATCCTCAGGTCATCGCCCGCTTCGAACGCGAAGTCCGAGCCACCGCCAAACTCTCCCATTGGAACTCCATCGACATCTACGACTACGGCCGCACCGACGACGGCACTTTTTACTACGTCATGGAGTTTCTGCCAGGGCACAACCTGGGCGAACTGGTAAATGGCCATGGGCCGTTGCCGGCTTCACGGATCGTCCACCTCATGCAGCAAGCTTGCGATGCGCTCGCAGAAGCGCACAACCTCGGGCTGGTCCACCGGGATATCAAGCCGGCAAACATCTTTTGCGCCTATCGAGGCGGACATTTCGATGTCGCCAAATTGCTGGACTTTGGTCTCGCCAAGCCGATCGCCGAGCCTCAAGATATCGAGCTCACTCAGGAAGGCGCAATCACCGGCTCGCCGCTGTTTATGTCGCCCGAACAAGCGATGGGCAGCGCCGAAGTCGACGAGCGCAGCGACATCTACTCGCTTGGCGCAGTAATGTACTTCATGGCCACCGGCCACGCGCCGTTTGAATACCCCCAACCGATCAAAGTGATGGTCGCCCACTCTTCGGAGCAGCCCCGCCCGCCCAGAGATTGGAATCCGGAAGTACCTGTCGAGTTGGAAGAGATCATCCTGCGCTGCTTGGAGAAACAGCCGGAAGATCGTTTCCAAGACGCGACGGCCCTGGCAGAAGCGCTCCGAGACGTCCCGATCTCACGACCTTGGACTCGTACGAACGCCTCGGACTGGTGGCAGGAGTACGGTTGCCCCCAGCGCAAAGCCCTTGCTGCCGCGGTGATGGAAAAAGCGGCGCTGTAAAACCGCTCCGGTGTCGCGAACAAGTATTGAGAGTTTCATAACACGAACCTCTCGGAAATGAAGTCAGACTCCTGCAGTAGCCAAGAATGAAATCTACTCCAACAATTCGAACGGGCTCAGTTTTGGTTGCAGCCTCATTTGTCCTATTGACGGCGTCAAGCTGTTCGCTGAACTCGACAGGAATAGCGGTCCCCAGTTGGAAGCCGTCGAGATTTGCGGACGCCATTCTGGACAAACTTGACAAGAATAACGATGGCCTGATTGACGCGGAGGAATTGGCTGAGTCTCCCAGCTTGGTCGCTGGAGCACGATTCATTGATGGCAACAATGACGGCCAACTCAGCCACGAGGAACTGACTTCGCGCTTTGAAGTTTATCGCAAGATGCAGATTGGATTGCTCGCCAAATGGTTTCGGGTGACATACAACGGACGTCCTCTGCACGGCGCAGAAGTCCGCTTTGTCCCTGCGTTCTTCCTTGCCGACGTGATAGAGCCGGCGACTGGAACCACTGATAACATGGGGAATGTCCAGCCGGCGATCGAAAACCAGAAACTGGCAGCTATGTGTGTGGGCTACTACCGCGTGGAAGTGCGGTCGCCACAGATCGAGCTTCCTCCACAGTTCAACTCGGCTTCGACTCTTGGCGTGGAGGTTTCACCTATTTCGGATGATCCCCTAACCGATGGCACAATTGAGATTCGTCTGCTCGATAAAGGCAAATGACAATCGCGCTATCCGGCCTATTAGGCGCTGCTGGTGAAGTGCCAATTCAACTTGTTAACTACACATCAAGCAGAGCCGGTGATTACTGGAGGCTCTCGTTAAGCATTTTTTCGTCCAGCCGATTGCCGAGCCAGCGATGTGCCCTGGCGTGAATATCGTACGACATGAATTGGACCGCCCCGTCGCAGAAGACCATCAACCAACCTCCGTTGTGCGGGCCTCCAAAGCTATAGGTCAGTTCCAAGCCGGGGGTATCTGGCGAGGCTGGGGAGCCAAAGATACGCCCTTCGTTTTCGAGAATATACGTCGATCGCAAATTGTCTTGGTCATGGCCGTTGTACATTCCTTGGTCATCATTGCCGGTAAAACCATCTAGGTAATGGTTTGGATCAAGGTTCTTTTCTCCGGCAAAGTAAGTGTTTGACAGCCCGTCAGTAATCTGGGCAGCAGTGATTTCGCTGCGCTGAAAGACGACTCCAGTATGACCGGTGCTGCAATTACAGGTATTCGCCCACACTTTTGCAAATGCGGGTCCCGAGTGTTTCCAGCGATGCGTGTCGTAGTCGTCGAGGGATTTTGGTCCCACGTCGTTGGCATAGAATCGCAGGTCTCCCACATTGGCTGCGTAGTCGCTTTTGCCAGCCAGCGGAGGCGGTTCGAAATTAAAATTGCCTGAATTCAGCCACGGATATGGTTGGGCGGCCCGACGGCTCGGACAATAAAACGTGGGTATGGCAGTCGCGACCATCTCACGAATCGCCGCGCGCGAGCCAGGCTCCGTGCATTTGAATCCTAAACCGACTTGTTGGCGGACCGATTCCTCCATGTAACTCAGCAGTTGGTAACCCCAACTCCCGGGCTGACCTGCACCGGTTCCCAAGTCCGGACAACCGACCCACCAATCTCCCCAACCGCCGGAAGGGAAGTAGCCATGGGTGTTAAGATGCAGTTGTGCAGCCAACCCGATTTGTTTCAAGTGATTGGTGCACTGTGTGCGCCGCGCTGATTCGCGAGCTGCTTGGATTGCCGGCAATAGCAGCGCAACCAGCACGCCAATAATTGCGATGACAACCAAAAGCTCCACGAGAGTGAAGCCATGAAGGAGGCGTCGATTCTTCCGGTTAGTGGTCGTCTTCATCTCTTGTATGACCTCTCATTGAGAAATGATACACAGTTGAAGAACGCAGAGCCTGCAAATCAGAGCATCATGATCTGAAACTTCCGCCAGTGGAACGGGACGCACCCGTTGGCCCGTGGACTGGAGCTTCCGGAACTCTGCCCAATGGTCACAACTCGCGCAATCCCGCAGCACGCTCTTACGCGTTCAAAACGAGCCTTCTCTGTACCGGCAGATGAATCTTACGTTATCTTAGTATACCTTAAACCGGCTCTGATCCGCAGTACCATTTGTGGATCGGGTCGACAGCACAATGGACTGGGCAAGGAGTTCAGTAACTACCCGGAGTTCTTTCCTACCCTGCGACGGTCCTAGGTACTGCCGCCCATTTTGGCACACTCCCGTTTCGATTCGCTTTTGCCTGCCAGTATGGAAAATACAACACTCAAGCTCCCACAAGCACGGAATTATCTATCGATGTTTGAATTCCGCCCTATTTTCTGGAATCTGACTATCTGGAATCTGACCGTATCGATGGGCTGTATAGTCGCTCAAGCAGAAACTGACGTCGACAAGCTCGTCGAACAAGGCGAGTTCTCCAAAGCCGAGCAGATTCTCCGCGAGCAACTCGCCGATCCTGACGCTCCTGTAGTCGAGCCCGCCGCAATCGAACTGGAGAATCTGCGCCGTACGCGACGCGAGTTTTCGGTTTCCGAAGCGCAAGTCCTGGCAGAACTCCGGAAAGGCATCGACGACGTATCGATCGACGACGTGCGACGCTGGCGGGATGCTGGACTTCTGACGCATCGCGTGATCGACGGCGAAGCGCGCTATTTTCTGCGTGCGGCTTCCAATCTATTCCGACGAAGCGAAGAAGCCAGCGAGCGGAGAAACGAGCAGAGCAAAGCAGCCGAACGGACGCGACTGGCAAAGAAGTACGACGTCACTTCGCATGTCGTGCAGTTGGTAGCTCTGTCCGAGAATGCGGCCTCGGCGGAGGTCATGCCGGTGCAGCACCGCGTGAAGTACCGTCTTGCAGTCGACGCTAATCACCCGCGAGTCAAGGCCGGCGCCAAGGTGCGAGTCTGGCTCCCTTTCCCCCAAGAGTATCGCCAGCAGCGCGATGTCTCGCTGGTGTCGGCCATCCCTAGCCCAGCGCACATTGCATCCAAGGACTCTCCACATCGGACTATCTATTTCGAACAGACAGTCGCCCGCGCTGAAGATCCAATCGCTTTTGAGGCAGAGTACACGTTTGTGACTAGCGCCTACTGCCCTAAGTTGGAGCCTGCCGACGTGCAGCCGTACGACACGGATAGTGAACTCTATCGCAACTACACTGCCGAGCGGGCGCCGCATATTGTTTTCACTCCCCAGCTGCGCGAACAAGCGGCGAGCATTGTCGGTAGCGAACAAAACCCGCTGGAAAAGGCCCGGCGGATTTTTGCCTGGGTGTCCAAGAACATTCAGTGGTGCGGAGAGCAGGAGTACAGCATCATCCCCAGCTTGTCGGCAAAAGGAATCGCAGCAGGTCATGGAGACTGTGGGGTGCAAGGGATGGCGTTTATCACCCTCTGCCGCGCCGCAGGGATCCCGGCACGTTGGCAGTCGGGTTGGCAGACGAAGCCCGGGGACTGGAACATGCACGACTGGTCGGAGATCTACATCGAACCGTGGGGCTGGCTCCCTGCCGACGCGTCGTACGGACTCCGCGAGCACTCAGACCCGCGCGTGGAAACCTTCTACTGTGGCCACATGGACCCTTATCGTCTGATCGTAAATCTCGACTACGCCCGTCCGCTCGATCCGCAGAAAACAAGCTACCGCAGCGAGCCCAACGACTTCCAACGCGGCGAAATCGAAATCGACGGCCACAACCTCTACTTCAACGAGTGGTCCTGGCATTTCACCGTCGAAACCACGCCGCTAGCGCCGGTGTCGGATGTCGCAAATTAGGCACAGCCAGCTAAGCCCACTTTCACGCTAGCCCGCCACCACGTAGAATGCAGGGCTCGTTATTCCATGAACCTGAGCCCCTAG
>JAGQOW010000184.1 GCA_020427155.1 Planctomycetales bacterium
ACCCACTTCCGCATCTCTTACGCCGCCAGTATCGAAACCATCGAACGCGGCCTGGAAGTCCTGCGCCAACTCTTCCCTGCTTAGAGATGCCAACGGCTACTCTGCCATCCTATCTGTGATCGTATGCACACCCCCCTGTATTAAGTCCAACGCAGCAAGATGTAGTTTTGCCCTTCGTCAACACTGATTTCAAATCCCGTCATATCCGCAACTTTCGCTTCCAACTCAAATAAACGTGCTCTTGCTTCGGTTTCTTTCGGCAAGGTCAGCAGAAGCATGTCTACAGAACAATCAATAAGGCTATCAGAGAGTTCTCCCACAACTTCTACAATTTTAGCTCCTCGCATATAAGCTTCCTCGACCACGTCAAGACTCTGTTCATGTGAGAGCTCATGGATTACACCATAGTCTTTCCCGGCGGTTTCTAGCCAATCCCTTGCCTCTTCAAGTTGCTTTTGAGACTTTATCCACTCTACGGCTTCATCATAAGGATGCATTTCACAAGTTCTCCAAACAGTATTGGATTTATCTGAAATATGACCTCGGCGACAACTTCATGCCCTGCTGAGGATTACTGAGCGACTCCAAGTGATGCGACCAATGTTCCAATTGATATAAGAATGAAAATGGTTCAGGGTTATTTATTATGAAATAGTTGTTCCCCATTAATTCTCGGGTGGCCCCAGACAACAAGTTGTCTGGGGCCACCAAAGGTGGTCAAGAGACTTGCTCACCAAGCTGAAAGTAGTAAAAACACCTGCACGAAAAAGCTGAGAGATAGGTGTAAGCATGCCAGCCTGCGATTCACTCCCACATTCTCTGAGGCCCTCAGCGAAGTCTGTGTAGTCGGTCAACTCATCATTATTGGTGGCAGTATCAGGGAACCAGTGTTTCTTGTCTGACAATCAAATCAAGGAGCTCAAGAGGCTGTTCAGGCAGTTCAAGACCATAGCGGCGCGCGACGTGCCACAAGATCGTCGCTTCGATGCTGAAAACGAGCCATATCTGCTGCGCATTGAACTCTTGTTTGCGGAAAGCGTTGACCCATTGTGCAAACTTTTTAGCAAACCCAGGCGTGTCACCCAACAAAACTTTCTCAAGAATCTCTAGGAGCCGTTTCGGCCGGATCCGTGAGCTCTCTTGGATGCCGCTCACGAGCCTGGAATTCTTCGAGAGCGATTCCCCCCGAAGGCAACGGGCTAGAATCACATGATACTTGTTGTCCTCTTTAGTCAGTCGAAAAGTCCCGTCGTCGAACGGCAGGTCGGTCCCGGGCCAGGCAAGAAGTCGCTGAAGAGGTTCCTCCAAGTCGAAACAGAGCGACCACATCAAACCCTCGCGATAGGTCTCTATCCAGTCGAGTTTCTTGCGGCATTGCTCACGTGTGAGTTTTCGAGGGCCGTTGTCGCTCAAGTAGACGTACTCATCACGCCAATCGCCCTCGAAATAGTCGATGGCAATCTCTGCAGCCCGGATACCATAAGCGCTAACTTCAGCGCCGAAAGGGTGTGGATATTGCAAATGGCCGAGTATACCGACAATGGTGTGATCTGAAATAAGTCCCGCAATGGCAACTTCCCGATCCCAATCATGTGGAATATTAGGATAATCTCTAAGGTCACTAAGCATCTCCTTAGTGTTCTCTACAAGAACATCATAACCACCCTTTGCAGTCCCAGGATCGACGCCTAATCGTTGCCATCGTCTCATCACAAATCTCACAATGATCAATCAAATGGACTGCCCCAGGCCTTCACACCTGGATACGTTTGGATTCTAATCGCTAAATTACCGGTGTGGCGCAGTCACCAGAGGTTTACCGGCGAACGGCTTCTTAATGCCGGCAACACGCGCAGGACCGACGTTCAACCCGTGCCGCCCGCCAAGGTAGCTGAACTCGCAAGCGTTCAGCTATGTTGGAGACGTCGTTGGCACTTCCGCCGCATTCTTGCGAATCCAGCTACAGACGCCAGAACCGAAATTTGGACCTCCCCGTCAGCGCCACCCTTCTCTGCGAATCTCCGCGGTGTAAACTCACACCGGCAGGTGGCCAAGAATAATTGTAGTCCCGCCGCTCCAGAACTGAGATAATCACCCCAGCACTTTGTTGCGCCCGTTCTTTGACATTTCGACTTTTTCACACCGACTGCACCCGCTGCAGTTTTGTCCCGCGCTTGCCGCGCGCAGAGACCAAAACTCACCCCCTTTTGTCCCAGGCGATTCGCAGAACAGCCTTCACTACCAGGCCCGACGGCAAAGTCCACGGGACAAAACCACCGAGTTTTGTCCCAAAAGTTGGGACCCCGGCAAACGAGACAAAACTCGATTGCCAAGACAACCGACTGGAGCCAAACGCCCGCAGATACTACGCTAATGACAACCTCCTATCCTCAACCCCTGGCTCCCAATCCCCATGCAAATCCTCGGCGTCGTCGGCGGAATCGCAAGCGGCAAGTCGGCCGTTTCGGCCGAGTTGGCAGCCCTCGGGGCCGTCGTACTCGATGCCGACCAGGCAGCCCATTCGGCCATCAACCTCCCCGAGGTGAAGCAGCAACTCGTAGATCGCTGGGGGGTGGGAGTCTTGGCCGAGTCGGGCGATGTCGACCGCGCGGCCGTTGCCCGGCGCGTTTTCTCGGGCAGCGGCGAGGACAATGCCGAGCTGCGCTTTTTGGAGCAAACGCTCCACCCGCGGATCCGCCAGCAGTTTCAGGCCGAACTTGCCCGGCTGGCCCCAACCGGCGTGCCAGCAGTGGTAATCGATGCTCCGCTGCTGCTCGAAGCCGGTTGGGAAAACCTGTGCGACGAGGTGATCTTTGTCGATTCGGCCCGCAGAGTGCGATTGGCCCGTGCCGCCCAACGGGGCTGGACAGAGCAAGATTTTTCTCGACGAGAACAGGCCCAAATGCCGATCGAAGAGAAAAAGAGGAAGGCTACCCAGATCATCCGCAACGACGGTACTCGTGCGGCCTTGAAAGCACGGGTGTTCGAGATTTGGCAGCAGTTCCCAACCGACCAATAAACCCCGTACTTGGGAGATTGGCCCACAAAAGGCTGCATTCTGCCCACGATACGGTTGCTTGCCATGCCGATGCTTGTAATACTGGTGTGTGGCCAGGAAAACAGCCCGGCCACCATCTCTTTCTCTTTCATCCCCCCGCCTCCCTTTCCCCGGAACACCGCCCAACTGCCGTCAGAATTGCCAAAGGACTTTTTCTGACCCCTCAGCGGAACAGCTCGACGAGTGCTTTCGCAACCCAAGCTTTTATTCTTCCTACCGTCTGGGCCTCATAGGCTCTCAGACACAATGCTTCTTTTCAGGAGTTCAATCCGATGGCCGACACCGGCAATCGTGGCCAGCGACGTAGTCGCTCGAACGCCCCCCCTCGCAGGCGGCGCCCTTACGATCAAAACAGTCCTCCGCTTGGCGCCTCGGCCGATCGCTTGGCCGAGTTAGAGCGCGAAGAGCCGCTCTCGCTTGCTGAAGAGCTCGACAAGGCTGCCGAACGCGTGCGCCGTGTGGGCAAGACCATCGAGCGCACCGACAAGCCCGATCCCAACGTGCATATCGCGGCCCTGCAGCGCATGGGCATGCCCGAACTAATCGACCTTGCCCGTAGCGAAGGGGTCGAAGAGGCCTCGGGGCTCAAGAAGCAAGACCTGATCTTCCGGATTCTCAAGAACCGCGTGAAGCTCGATGGCATGATGTTCGGCGAGGGAACGCTCGAGATCTTGCCCGACGGCTTTGGCTTCCTGCGCAGCCCCGATTACCACTACCTTTCGTGCCCCGACGATATCTACGTATCGCCAAGCCAGATTCGCCGCTTTGGCCTGCGAACCGGCGCGACGGTCGCGGGGACGATTCGTCCGCCGAAGGAAAACGAACGGTACTTTGCCCTGCTGCGGATCGAAGCGATCAATGGTCAGGATCCAAATATGCTTTCGAAGAAGATCTTCTTCGACAACCTGACGCCCAATCATCCCGATACGCGCATATCGATGGATACGACCGCCGAGAACGTCGACATGCGCGTCGTCGACATGATTGTGCCGCTCGGCTTCGGCCAGCGAGGCTTGATCGTAAGCCCGCCGCGTGCGGGAAAGACCATCTTGATGCAAAAGATGGCCCAGAGCGTCCTGACCAATTATCCCGACGCCTATGTCTTTATGCTGCTAATCGACGAACGGCCTGAAGAAGTCACCGACATGGAGCGTGAGATCAAGGGCACGCATTGCGAGGTGATCAGCTCGACCTTCGATGAACCGGCCGCAAGGCATATCCAGGTGGCCGAAATGGTCATCGAAAAGGCCAAGCGGATGGTGGAGTACGGCCGCGATGTGGTGATCTTCCTCGATTCTATCACCCGGCTGGCGCGGGCGTGGAACTCCGAATGTCCCCATTCGGGCAAACTGCTTTCCGGCGGCATCGACGCCAACGCGATGCAACGCCCGAAGCGATTCTTCGGCTCGGCGCGCAAGGTGGAAGAGGGTGGTTCACTGACGATTGTGGCCACGGCGCTGATCGATACCGGCAGCCGGATGGACGAGGTGATCTTCGAAGAGTTCAAAGGCACCGGCAACCAGGAGATCGTGCTCGATCGGAGTCTGGTCGACAAGCGAATCTGGCCCGCCATCGACATCAACCGCAGCGGGACGCGTCGCGAAGAAATGTTGATGGATCCCGAGGAGCACCGCCGTGTGTGCGTGCTGCGTCGCGTGTTGTCCGAAATGAACCCTCCCGATGCGATGGAATTGCTTACGAATCGGCTACGCAAGACCAAGTCGAACGCCGAATTCCTGATGAGCATCAAAGAGTAAGGAATTGCGGATAGCGGAGTTGAACTACCCGATTCCGCATGCTGAAATCTACCGTGCCCCAGATCATACCGATTTCGCCGCCCGACGCATCCGATTGCTTTGCAATCGTTGTGGCAGAGTGGAATCGATCGATCACAACCAAGCTGCTCGACGGCGCACTAGAAACTCTGCGAGCCGCGGGAGTAGACGATTCGAGGATCGATGTCGCCTGGGTGCCCGGTTCGTGGGAACTTCCCGTGGCTGCTCAGCGGCTGGCCCAGAGCGGCAAGTACGCGAGTGTCTTGTGCTTGGGAGCGGTGATTCGCGGTGAAACGAGCCACGATCAGCACATCAACCGGGGGGTGAGCCTGGGACTGATGGAAATCTCGCTGGCAAACGACTTGCCGGTGATGTTTGGCGTGCTGACGTGCGAATCGATGGAGCAAGCAATTCACCGAGCTGGCGGCAACGTCGGCAACAAGGGCATCGAGTGTGCCGAAGCGGCGCTGCAGATGGTCGGATTGCTCAAGAACTGCCCACCGGAGTAGAATGGCAAATCCCGAAGGAGGAATGCCGAACGCCAAAGTGGCGCTGCGACGCGAAGATTCCTCTTTCACCTGGCCTGCCCTTCGACACCCGCGCTGAGCATCTTCCCGTTCGTCTGCCTTGACGGTATTTCGTTCGAGATTCGCCAGTCGGATTTCGTCACTCGCTGTTTCCTTCTGGAGCTCTTAACTATGGAACGTCGCAGTCGAGCACGCGAAGTCGCTCTGCAAGCGCTGTTCCAGGAGGACTTGAATCCGAGGGAATCGGTCGACCTGTTGGCCCCGTTTGTGCATGCCCGGCTGAAGGACGAGTCGTTACGGACGTTTGCCATCGGGCTGGTCCAGGGCGTCAAGCGCAATCTGGCCGAACTCGACTCCTTGCTGGAAGAGAAGGCCGACAACTGGAGCTTGTCGCGTATGGCGGCGACCGATCGCAACGTGCTTCGGCTAGGAGCGTTCGAGATCCGCTACAGCGACACCCCCGACCGAGTAGCAATCGACGAAGCAGTGGAGCTGGCCAAACGATTTGGCAGCGCCAATTCGTCGCAGTTCGTCAACGGTATCCTCGACAAATTGCTGGCACACAACGATTGAGCTTACGGAGCTGCTACGGCTTCGCTGGCGTGCAATTCATTCCCCATTCCACTCTCCGAAATCCGAAATCGCAATGGGCCTGTTCGACAAATTCCGCCGCGGTCTGACTAAAACCGCAAATATTCTGAAGACCGATGTTCGCGACCTGTTCAAGAGCGAGGGTCGGCTGATCGACGATGCGTTTCTCGACGAAATGCGCGCCATTCTGTTCAAGACCGACATGGGCTACGACTCGGTCAGTGAGATTGTTGACGAGGTTGCCACCAAGATGCGAGGCAGGGTGGTGACGCTTGACGACGTCGTAGCCACCTGGAAGACCAAGCTGGCCGAGTTGATGGCACAGGAAGATGCCCCGATCCGATTTGCGGAATCGGGGCCTACGGTCATCATGGTTTGCGGGGTCAACGGGGCGGGCAAGACGACCTCCATCGCCAAGCTGGCCCATCTGCTGAAGTCGGAGGGCAAGCGGGTGGTGCTCGGCGCGGGGGATACCTTTCGGGCGGCAGCGGTCGAGCAGTTGAAGATCTGGTCCGATCGGCTTGGCGTCGACATTGTCACGGGCGACAGCGGCGCGCACCCTGCCTCGGTTGCCTATCGGGCCGTCGAACAATGCCTCAGCACCGGCGCCGATGTTTGTATTGTCGATACTGCGGGTAGGCTGCAAACTCAAAAGAACTTGATGGCGGAATTGACGAAGATCCAGCAATCGATTCGCAAACAGATTCCTGCCGCACCCCACGAGGTGCTGCTGGTGCTCGATGCGACCACCGGGCAAAACGGGATTAGCCAGGCCAATAGCTTTACTGAAGCGGTTGATTGCACAGGCATCGTGCTGGCGAAGCTCGATGGCACAGCCAAGGGGGGGGTGGTCGTGGCGATTCGCCAGCAGGTGGGGTTGCCCGTCAAATACGTAGGGGTAGGAGAGCAGCCCGAGGATTGGGCGCTATTTAGCCCCGACGACTTCGTCGACGCCCTGTTTGCAGATGTCGAGAACAGCAGTTAGACCGCCGCGAGCCGCTAAGCAAGGTCGGCTACGCACTGTGGATTGGATCTTCGTCGGGTGCCTAGCTGCGCG
>JAGQOW010000185.1 GCA_020427155.1 Planctomycetales bacterium
TCGGGATGGAAAGCAAAATTCGTCGGCTGAAAACGATCGCGACCCCAGATTGCTTGCGAGTGTGATGTCTTTTCTTCGCCCTCGGCATAGCCCGTTGCATCCATCGGCGCGCCCTTGCGCCATACTTGCTCGCCCATGAGATCCAACTTGGCAAATGAGCGAACCGCTTGATACGCTGCGACATAAATATAATCTTGCCCGTTTTCGTTGCGGATCTCGATGCCGTGCCCGCCCCCCTGGAACTCGGTCCCAAACGACCGCACGTATTTCCCTTCGGCATCGAATACAAAAATCGCCGGATGATCTGTCTGCTCGGCCCGGCCTTCGTGAATCACGTACAGCAAACCTTCGCTGTCAATCGCGACGTTATGTGTCGTCTGCCAAGAGAACTTCTCCGGCAACTGCGGCCACTGGTGCAACACCTCGTACTGATGCTCGCCCGATCCCACGGTCGGACGACTGTCCGACTTCTTGGCCGTCGCGATCGCCGGCGCCGCAAGTGCCGCGACTCCCACTGCCGATGTCTGCAGAAAACGTCTCCGCGAACAACTACTACCTCGATTTGCCGGCCGATGCATTTCTATTTCTCCCGAACAGATGACCCGAAAAGAACGCGGGAAGTGTTCCCTGAGAATCCGCGTGGGCAACATTCTATCGGATTTGGCAAAGATCACAAATCGCCGAGGGGCGGTTCGATTCTTACCGCCCGGCCTAGGATCGGGCAAGCTTGCCTTGTGCCAGCCGCTCGCTCGCCCAAGCCAGCCAGTCTTCTGCAGGTCGGCCGTAGGGGCGAAACTTCACTTGCGTCCCCAAATCGTCGCGATAGAAGATCGCCCGATGCTCGCCCAACCGGCTCGCAGCCGGCGAATCGATCAAACTCGTCGAGTCAACCGAACTCATCTGCAGTGCTACCCGGAAATCAAACTCGCGCATCGTCAACCGGTCGATAAACCGAATCAGGCTGTTATGCGAGTCGCACCACAGCAACACATGCACACCCACTGCCGGACCTTCGCGCAAAAGGTTGCGGAACTGTTTGTCGACCGGCGCCGGCTTGCCATTGACCCCGTTCGCTTTCAGCGAAGAGAATCCAAAGTCTTCTTCCTGCTGACGCAGATCGCGAAACTGCGCCAAATCGTGAACGATCAGGTAATGCGGCTCATACTGTTGATCGGGTGCCAGACTGCGCCTTGTCACTTCCTCAGCCAGCGACGACACGGCTGCCGTTGCCTCTCGCGGGCTGCCCGCCAAGGTGGCGTACGGCAGGGCGGCAACCACCTCTGCCCAGGCGCCTTTTTCTAATGACTCGGCACGCGACCCATCCAGCACTGTAATCGCCGCCGGGCCGCTCCCGTATTGAGCAGCCAGAGCCACAGCTGCCGTAGCCAAGATGCCGACAGCCGCAGACTCGTCTTGCCCGACTACCATCAGATGGTTGCCGCCTTGGCGACGAAACGTAAACTGGGTGGGAGGTTCGATTCGGACGGCCGATCCCAACCATACCGTAGGCTCTGCCACCCTACGGTCAGCGCTGCGCTCAAGCGTCTCGAGCAGCGCTTCATTGCCGCGCAGATCCGCCGGCGCATTACCCTCAAACACGATCGGCGGCTCCACTTTTTTGCCAGTTGCCTGCTGACGGTTACGAATTGTCTCCAAATATTGCTGGCGTTGACTGTCAGGCAGCCAAGCAATCTGGAACGGGCTATTCCCTTCGACCAGGCCATTCTGGTCGTTGTAAATTGCCTCGCCGGGCCGATTCAGCAACCGCGCTGCCGTGTTTTCGTCGCTCAGTATCAAATGGGCGTCCGCATCGCTGCACTCCAGCGCAATCCGCACCGCCATCTGGCCCAGGGTGCTTCGCGCCAAAGAATACGCGCCGGCCAGTGTCTGCGAACCCAGCAGCACGTGAATTCCAAATGCCCGGCCTTGGCGTACCAGCCGATCCAGTAGCAGCGCTGCGTCCTGAGACAACTTGTCGTCGGCAACAAACATCTCCTGAAACTCGTCAATGACCAGCAAAACGCGAGGCAGTGGATCGAAGCGAACAGCTTCCTCTTTCCTTTCTGGACCCTGGGACCCGACCTCTGACTTCTTTCCCCGATACCCTGCCAGATCCTGCACGCCTAACTCTCGAAACCGCTCGCCCCGACGCCTCAGTTCCTCGTCCAGCCGTTGCAGCACACTCACTCCAAATTCGCGTTCGCTCTCAATCGCGATCACCCGCGCATGAGGCAAACTGCCCGTGGCGTAAGTCTTGAACTCGACGCCTTTTTTGAAGTCGATCAGATAAAACTCCAATTCGTCGGGGCTGAAGTGCAATGCCGCGTTAGTTACCAGCGTGTGCAACAGCGTCGACTTCCCTGAACCCGTCTTCCCTGCGACCAGCATGTGTTGCGAAGTGCCGCGGCCTAAGCGAATCGCTTGCAGTTCCTTGGCCCCGGCACGTCCCACCGGCACGACCAATTCGTGAGCGGTGCTACCCGACCAAATCTCACCTTCGGCTGGCGCAACGATCTCAAATGGCACTTCCACGCGGCTAGCTTCGCGCGACTCTTGACCCGCATGTTGCAGCAACTTGTTAAGCTTTTCTCGCGGCGGCAAACGATCTGGCTCCAAGGCCAGCTTCTCGTAAAGCGGATACTGCCAAACCAAGCGATCCTTGAGCCACTTCAGATTCACCGCCCCGTCCAGCAACTGATCGAGCTTCAGCTCATTGGGCAACTTCAGCTGTTCGTCGATACTCATCAGCGTATAGACGCCGCAGCGAGGACCCGTTGTCGCGATCGTCATCAGTTTACGAATCGAAGCGTCGCTCAATCCCGCCGGAAAGTTTGCCACGACCAGCACATGATAGGGCTCCGACACTTCGCCTGCTTGTTGGTTGTACTCGTGGATCGTTTCAAACTCGTTGCGGAGATACTTCTGCAACACTTTCTCCATGTGGTCCGCTAGCAAGCTGAGTCGTTCGTCGATCTGACGCGAGTCGGTCCAAATGCGCTTTCCGACCAGGTGCTCGTCGTAGTCGGTCAGGTGCATGAAGGTCGCAAAGTTCTCACCCAGTGCCGAGGGATCCACGATCGTAAAGCGCAGTTTCCCGGCCGGCATCGCTGTCAAGAATCGCAACATGACCGCCTGCAACATCTCGACGGCCGCACGACGTCCCTCGCCGCGAGCGCTAATCACCAGCCGCGGCTGCTCGTCGAGAGTCATCAAGGCTGGCAAGTCCAGTTCTGTCTCCTCAGGCACCAGCCGCTTATCCGCCGACAACCCGTTTTTCACCGCTTCAAGCGGCAAGGGACAGCGGCCAAACTGAATCGCTGGCGGAGGCCCAACAGGGCGCGTCCAGGATTCCCAGGCAGTCGTCGACCAATCTGGAAAAAGCTTCTTGCAATCCGATCGCATCGACGCCAACTCACCGGACACCTGTTGAAAGCTGGTTTTCCAATTCTCGGCTAGCGACGCCCAGGCAGCATCTTGCGCTGCCTGCGCTTCGGCAACGCGGCGCTCGTACTTCGAGGCAATCGCTGCGGCGGTCTTCCGCCGGTCTTCGGCAAGCTTATCCAGCAGCGGAGGAAACCGCTCGTCTGCTGCTGCAAGCAATTCATCGCGCGCAGTCTGGGCTGCGGCGCTCGACCTCTCGAGTTCCATCAGGCACTTCCGAAACTGCTCGTCACGACCTGCTTCGGCTTCGCCCAATTCGCGAGCGCGCTGCTCCGTTGCAGCTTCGAGATCGTGGTGTTTGGCAAGCGAAATCGTCTTGGCTTCTTCGCGACTACGAGCTTGGGCCTCGTCGCGAACCTGCTGTTCCTGGCGATGCGCGCTAACAAGCAACGACTGGATCAATTCGAACTGGGTTAGCGATTGTCGCTGGGCACGACGGCCCAGCCCGAGATAGACCAACCCCGCCAGGCCAGTTCCGGCCGCCAGTGCCGCCGGCGGCCACAACCAGTGTCGCCAGTCCGTTAGCCAGCCCATGGGAAATACAGCAAACAGAATCGCAAATAGGCACCATCCGATCGGTCGCGTCCCCTCGAGCAGCACCGAGGGAAGACGCTGCGCCTGGAACTCCAAGACAGCTCGATGCAATCGACTGATCGTCTGTTGCAGCCGGTCTTCCGCCGAACCAAGGCTCTCTGACTCATCCTGCTCAGTAACTCCTTCCGAGTCTTCGTCGCCAACCTCCGCAATCGCCTGGTGCCGCATCGCCAAAATCGTATGGGCGTCGCGAGCAAGGCCTTCCACCTGTAGCATGCGCGAATGTAAACGTTTGGCAGACTCCTCGAGCATCTGCCGCGGACCATCTTTAGCCGCGTCGAACACCGCCAGCGCCTGCCATTCGCTTTCCTTCTTCTTGCGTTCGGCTGTTAAAGCCAGCTGATTAAAGGTTCTCTCCGCCTCCATGGTTTGCTGCTCGTGACGCAGCTTCAATTCCTCCAACGTCTTTCGGCACGCCAGGCTGGCCGCGCTCTTCGTCTCGCCATATTCGTTTTCCAACTCGCGACGACGTCGGCAAAACTGGTTCTCAAATTGCTCAAGCGAGACTCGGTTTTCTGCTGCTGCCGCACTCAGTTCGTCCTGCAAGGCAGCGGCTGTGCTGCTTTCCAAACCTGCGCGCAAATCGGCCGCCTGCTGCAACTGCTGCATCAGTTCCAACTGTCGCCGGGTAGAAAGCCGCGTCTGCATCGATAAAGAGGTTAAGCGTTAAGCGTCAGAGATTAGTTTGGTGTTCATTCCTGGAAACTCGTCATCCAGCTCGCGCCGCATTTGATTCACCAGACTCTGCATTTGTCCTACCGCGTCGAGTGATCGCTTCAAGACCGGGCCAAGCGGCTGCAAATGAGTTTCGCAAAACTTCTGACTCACCCCGTCTTGCCAAAATTCACTTGTCTCCTGCCAGGCTATCTGAAGATCTTCCATCGCGCTTCGCAATTGCGCAGCACTTGTGTCCAGATCCCAAGGTCGCATCGCTATTCGCCTTCCTCTGTCGTCTTCGATGCCACCTGCTCAGCTGGGTCGTGCACCTCTGGCGATCGTTCGATCTGATAGGCGTCCACTCGACGCACGATCTGTTGCAACTTCGCTTTTGCCGCGGGAAGCTCAGTTTCCAACATTCTCCGCAGCTGGCCGATGCGGCCTTCGTACTCGAACATCTCGTGCTGCAACTGGCGATTCCAGTGCTTCACGCGTTCCGACTTCTCGCGGCAGAACTCCAATCGCAATTGGGCCCTTTTGAGATTCGCCTTCTCCTCGCGGCAAGCAGGACGCTCATCGGCCACCGGAAACATCAGACACCGATCCAAATCCTGCCGCGCCTGATGAATCGCGTCGTCCGCCAGTCGAGTCTGCTCTTTCCAGTAGGCTGGTCGCTCGTGTTCAAGCCAATCCAACGCCCGGCGCAACTCTCCGCTCAGCGTCTCTAAAGCATCCTCTACCCGCTGCTCATAGCGAGCCAATGCCCCGCGAAAACGTTCTATCGCGGCAACCGATTCCACCCGAGCCGATCCAGCCATCAACCACTCTTATAGGGGTCTCAACAGAAAAGTCATCTTCCGTCATTTTTGTTGCAGATACTCTTCGATCCGTTCTGCTTTTCTCAACAGAAATGGCGCATATTCATTCGAGGCTTCGATCGACCTCGCGATAAGCTTCAGATGGTGCTCAAACTCCTCGGCAAATTTCTTGTGCTCCTGATCGCGCCAACTGCTATTGAGTCCATGCAGTTGACTGGCCAGCGTAGAAATTCGTTCCTCCAGCTCGCTGTTGAAATTGCTCAACTGATGCGCAAACCGCCGGAGCTCGGCAGGATCGACAATTGCCTGAGACATGGGGGCCTCTTCGCGCAGGAACTCGCACGTCCACGCGCTGCAGCACCTGAGAATTGTTCCAAAACGAACGGCCTGTCCGTCGCCGCCCGACGCATTTGTGGCGTATGTCCTCTGTGGTCGGAGTTGCCGAGATTCGATACCAACTCCACCACCCCCCCTACCAATACGATTCTAACCCGCCCCGGGACGTGCGTAAAGCAGATTGGCCTGACCAGCATAGCCTCTCGACGGCTATCGCGATGGCAATACCGACTTGCCTGTCAGCTTAGGAGCCGGCACGGCAGCGCGGCTTGCCGATTGCGAGAACCCGGGATCAATCCGCTCCAATTCCTCTGCAGTCGCTGCTACGGCCATCCGAATCTGCTCCTCCGAATGACAGCAGGTTATGAAGAATCGCAGCCGGGCAGCGCTCTCTTCGACTGCCGGATAGAGAATCGGTTGCACGTTAATGCCTCTTTCGAATAAGGCATGCGACAGCCGCAGCGCAACTTCCGAATTTCCGGTGATGATCGGCACCACTGGCGTATTGTTGCTCAGCCCAGTATCGAGTTGGGCACGCTTGGCCAATTGAAGAAACAGCCGCGAGTTCTCCGCAAGCTTCGCCACGCGCTCTGGCTCTTCGTGCAGCAAGTTGATCGAAGCCAATGCCGCTGCCGTGTTAGGAGGACTCAAACCGACGCTATACACAAAACCAGGAGCAGTATACTTCAGATACTCGGTCAGCGCGGCAGCGCCTGCAATGTAACCCCCGCAACTACCGAACGACTTACTCAGCGTCCCCATCCAGAGATCGACATCTCCCGGATTGATGTCGTAAAACTCTGCCATCCCCCGCCCGTGCAGGCCCATCGTGCCTATCGAATGGGCCTCGTCCACCATCAAGTACGTCTTGTGCTTCCGCTTGATTTCAATCAGTCGGGGAAGGTCGGTGAAGTCACCGTCCATGCTGTAGACCCCTTCGACCACGATCAGTACTCGCCGATACTCGTGGCGAATCTCGTTCAAGATGCGATCGCACTCTTCAAAGTCGTTGTGCGGAAAGGGCCGCCGTCGAGCTCCCGACAACATCGCACCTTGCAATATGCTGTTATGCGCCAGCGAATCGTGCAGAATCAGATCGCCCGCGCCGAACAAATGCCCAATGGTCGTTTCATTGGTCGAATGACCGCCAACGAAC
>JAGQOW010000186.1 GCA_020427155.1 Planctomycetales bacterium
GGCGCTGTGGGAACACCTCAAGTCCGAGGGCTACCTTGATGCCAAGGGCAAGGTGCAGGATTCGCTGAAGCTGGCCTTGAAGAACGGCACGCTGGCGCTGCCGCCGGCCTTCGACGCCCAGCGCGGGCAGATTGCCGAAGTGCTGCGCAAGGTTTCGGGTCGGCTGGAGGTTAAGAACGCCGACGAGCGCAAGGCGGCGCCGTTGCGTAAGGACAAGGACGGCAAGGCCGTCTACCTGTCCGAAGACTTCAAGGCGCTGTGGGACCGCATCAAGCACCAGACGACCTACCGCGTGCAGTTCGACAACGCCAAGCTGCTGCAGAACTGCATCACCGGGCTGCAGAAGGCACCGGCCATCGCCAAGGCGCGGCTGCAGTGGCGCAAGGCCGACATTGCCATCGGCAAGGCCGGCGTGCAGGCTACCGAGACGAGCGTACTGGCGCCCGTGGTGCTCAATGAGACCGACATCGAGCTGCCAGACTTGTTGACCGACTTGCAGGATCGCACACAGCTCACCCGCCGCAGCATCATCACCATCCTGACCGGCAGCGGCAGGCTTGACGACTTCAAGCGCAACCCGCAGCAATTCATCGAGCTGACTGCCGAGGTCATCAACCGCTGCAAGCGCCTGGCGCTGGTGGACGGCATCAAATACCAGAAGGTGGGCGACGAGCACTACTTCGCCCAGGAGCTGTTCGCCAAGGACGAGCTGACCGGCTACCTGCGCAACATGCTGCTGAACACCAAGCGGTCGATCTACGAGCACGTGATCTACGAGTCCGACACTGAACGTGCCTTCGCCGACGCATTAGAGAAGAACGAAGGCGTGGTGCTCTACGCAAAGCTGCCGAGCTGGTTCAAGGTGCCCACGCCGTTGGGGCCGTACAACCCCGACTGGGCCATCCTATTCGACCAGGACGGCACGCAGCGGCTTTATTTCGTCGTGGAGACCAAGAGTAGTCTTTTCACCGACGACCTGCGCAGCAAGGAAGACGCGAAGATCAAGTGCGGCGAAGCGCACTTTGAGGCGCTGCGCACTGGTGAAAATCCTGCGCGATACATTGTCGCCACAGCTTGGAGCGACGTGCTGAGTAGATTGTCCTGACCGGGCGACGAGCAAGGTTCCTCAGGAGGGAACATGGATGAAGTTGAACAAAGACAAGACGAGCATGAATTGTCGATGGCTTCTCTTGCCTGGCTGGAAGTCTTACTCAGCGCTCTGAGAAGCGCAGCAAATCTACCAGCCGGGGCATTCCCCGATTTTGAACGGCGACTGCAGCAACGACTTTTGCAGTCATGGCGAGACCATTTCCGCGAAGATGCGATGGTTGTCGGGCCTGCGCACGAGGGGGCTGCGCGCGATCTGATTGGTGCTATCGAAGAAGCTGTGCATGGAATTGCTGGCCGCCTCAATAACGAGTGGCGGCGAGGCCGAGTCGATACCGACTTCGGCGCTGACCGCGGAGGCCAGGTGTGGACCATCGGAGCTGTCACATTCAGCTGCGAACAGTACCCAATATTGCGAGGCGCAATTGAGTTGCGAAAGACTGAGCCAATCGCGGTTGGAATGCCCGAAGTCGTAGTCGAGTTTCTCGTAACCGTACCGGGAACAAGAGACAAGATCACGCGCGAGAACCATGGCCACTGGGGCTATCACTACCACTATTTGGACAGCAAGGACCGCCGGTCCGACACGCTTCTGACTTTTGATCAGAAGAGCAGCAATTTGGTCACGCCAACCCTTTGTTGGGAGAGACACGCTGAAGCAGATGGGTTTAAAGCACGGGCCGGGAAGTGGGGGAGGGAAAAGCGGGAAAGTGTTTTCTCCGTTTGTCACCCGGACACGTCGCGCTTTGGTCTTTCGAATTTCAAGCGTCCTGGATCGGATGCCCAGATCGTTTGGCCATTGGCTATCGCGGTGCCGCCAAAGCCTGAGCCGTAGACCATGAACTCAGTCCTGTGGACAGTTCAGACTCGCAGGCCGACCGGGCGCTACGTGCTGCGCGCAGGGCCAGTAGTCCGGGCGCAGTTCTAACCCACGAATGTGCCAATATTCTCCTGGGAAGATCATCCATGTCACGAGCAAAAATAGCCTTTGACAGTTCGATTGAAGACTCGACGCTGTTGCTTCAGCACTTCGATACGATTTACAAGCAGTCGCCTGAGAAGGCAGAGGTTCTCAAACGGGCCGGCATTGTGATGGCCCTCACGGCGTGGGAGACCTATGTCGAAGATCGCATCGTTGAAGCCGTGGGTGCCAGGTTGCGGGCGGTCAATGGAAGCTCGATTGGAACTTTCGTGTCCAGGAAGCTCGAAGTCGACTTGAAACAATTTCACAATCCAAACTCTGAGAAGACGAAGAAAATCTTCCTTGACTACCTTGAAGTGGATGTAACTGCCGGATGGAAGTGGCTGCATTACGATCCTGCGTTGGCAAGAAAGACTCTGGATGACTTGCTTGCAAAGCGAGGCAATGCTGTGCACAGGTCGAAGCCAGCGACCGGTGGCCCGCCGGGACCGCACCTGGTCAAGCGCGAAGACCTTGAAAAGGCAATTCGGTTTCTTATAGGGCTTGTCGAGGCGACGGACAAGGCGCTCGCTGACCTTTGAACTAGCCGCCCCTTTCTCATTTGGCGAAGCCCGGAGACAACTAACTGATTAAGGTTGGACGGCTGGACACCGGTGGGTGCGGGCTACAGTACATTGAGGTCGCTGAACTCGGAATGCGAGGTCACTGCTCCGGGATTGATTTACCTGTTGGGATCGACTATGCCGCGCAAGACAATGTGGATGATTCGTGCAGAGGTTGGAGGGAAGTATTTCGAAGACTTCAAGTCGAAATCAATTGTGGCGATTGGCTGGAAGGAGCTTGGCAATCTAGGGGCCTTCGGCGCACGAGAGGCCTTTGTTCAAGCGGCAACGAAGGCCTATCCAACCTATCGGAAGATGCAGGTTGCGGTATTTGCCGGTCAGACATTCCGATTTGTTCGGGAGGTCAAGGTTGGCGACAGCGTCGTCACCTACGACCCATCCACTCGCGTTTACCTCGTTGGCACGATCACCAGTGAATATTTCTTCGATGAATCGCTCGTCGAGGACGATCCAAATTGCCGTAGAGTGCAATGGCGTGGCGAGGTGCCACGAGACCTGCTCTCAGTAAGTACAAAGAATAGCTTGGGAGCAATTTCAACGCTATTTTTGATTCCCCCGGAAGCCAACGATGAAATCGAACGTTTGTTGGCCGGCAATGTCGTTGCACCTAGCAAGCTATCTGCAGAAGATGAGGAGAAAGAGGTCGTCACTCTGCTGCGGGACATTCAGGCGCAGGGCCTTGAGTTCATCAAGGACGCTGTGAACAAGCTGGATTGGGAAGAGATGCAACAACTCGTGGCCGGATTGTTGAAGGCTATGGGGTACAAGACTAGGATTTCACCCAGTGGACCAGATCGAGGCAAGGATATTGTTGCTTCACCGGACGGATTCGGATTCGAAAGCCCGCGAATCGTCGTTGAAGTAAAGCACCGGGCGGGGAGCGCAATGGGGTCATCCGAGATACGTGGGTTCTTGGGTGGCCGGCACAAAGACGACAAAGGCCTATACGTCAGTACAGGGGGCTTTACCAAAGACGCGAGGTATGAAGCTGAAAGGGCAAGCATCCCGCTGGCCCTAATGGACTTGGATGATCTGGTTAATGCGGTCCTTGAGCACTACGAAAAGATGGATATGGAGGCGCAACGACTAGTTCCGCTCCTCAAGGTGTACTGGCCTGCATAGATTCATCTTGGGAGAGTGGTTGTTTTGTCCGCGGACGCATTCCACAATCGGATTTCGTGAGGGATCATTATGAGGAAATCTGACTACGAGGGTCTGTACCGGATCAAAGCTGCACCTCGCAATCCGAAGACTCACAACGGGGTGTCCTGGCTGGAGGTCGAACGCGTCATCGCAGCCAGTGGGGGATTTGCTGAGTTCGATGCGTTGGCAAGTGCAGTCGTTAATCACAGGCACGGTACGAAGACCGCGGTTCACCCATACCAGTTTGTCACCTATTGCATCAGAAGGGGATGGTTGGTTCGTGCCGACGACTAGCGATATGGAAAAGAGATTTCTTGTGGTCCTGCGTGGACCGTCGGCAGTGTTAGTTTGGCCAGAACAAGAGGTCAATGCCGTTGGAACTGCGAGGAACTACGGACAGAGTCACGGCAGTGGCGGTGTTTGACGAATTCGCCATTTCCCAGCGAAGATTGCAACATGTGTCAATCTTTCACCGGCGACATTGACTTTGCGGAATTTCCAATGGGCGCTCTATCGAGGGACAGCCGTTCTAAAAGGGCATGATGTGCATCAAATGCCGGTCTGGGAATCCTCAAAATTGGCTTGAGACTTTTCGCGGCATGAGGGGGCCGAATGCTTACTAGACTGATAGTCAATTTCTACGCTTGGATCATCGAGATTACTCTTTGGCTGATGATTCTGATATCAAGTGTCGCTGGCTACCATTACGCCGTTCCGCTCCTCAAGGCTGCGGGAGGAATTGTTGAGTTTGAAGCGCCGTGGAAGTTCGTTGGCGCCGTCTTATTCGCTGCAGGTGCATTCGTATTATTGGCCGTACTCACAGGACCATTCCTTGTGCTTGTCGAAATTCGAAAATCGGTAGCAGCCATCGAGTCGCAGAACAACGGCCGCAGTGGCGGTCGTCGTAGCAGTGGAGTTCTGCCGGTCGAACCCAGGGAACCATCCTTGTGAAGAGAGGCGCCATCTCCGTACCCAATTGGCTCCTCGACCTGGGCTCGAACCAGGGACCTACGGATTAGCAGTCTCACTTTCCAGCCGGAGCATCCTGGCCACCGGGAACTGATGTCGCATAGGCTGCCCAATCGTCCATGAGCCGGAGTCGTTTCTCGATCATGTCGCCGCGCCAATACGCCTGCTCTGTTTGATCCCCAGGTAGATGTGCCAGCGACACCTCCAACAATTCGCGAGAATGCATTGTCTTTTCGGAGCCCCAATCACGGAATGACGATCTGAATCCGTGCATTGTGTAAGGAACGTCCAGACCCTTGTGCAGCAGGCTCGTGAAGATCGCGTCGCTGAACTCCTTGTGGGTCCGCGGGTGACAGAAGATCAGGGGCTTCATTTTTGCCCTCGTCTTTCCAGTGATTGTCTGAGCCTGCTTTAGGATTTCGATGCACCGATCCGTCAGCGGGACCCTGTGTTCCTTCTTGGCCTTCATCCGCTCGCCAGGTATCACCCACAGCCGTTCATCCCACTTGATCTCTGGCCAAAGGGCGCCTCGCGTTTCGCCGGATCGTGCTGCCGTCAACACCGTGAACTCGAACGCGAGTTTCACGATGTCTTGACTGTTTGAAGCCCGAAGTGCTGCAATCAACTTGCCGACCTCGTTGTACGGACACGCCGCGTGGTGGGCCTTCTCGCCATCTTTTCTGCTCTTACCTAGAGCTTTGGCGATCTGGTCCCAAATTCCGTGCGGAAAATTCGGGTAGTAGTCCTTGGCAGCAGCCCATTCCAGCACCGCACGCATGCGCTGTCTGACTCGACTGGCCGTTTCAGGCTTGTCCTTCCAGATTGGCGCCAGGACGCCCAGTATCTCCGTCTTGCCGATGGTGTGGACCTTGCGGTTGCCCAACTTGTCGAATGCGTAGTCTCGTAGGGTGTTGATCCACTGCGCCTTGTGCTTCTCGTTCTTCCAGTGAACTGACTCTTGCTTGTGATAGGCCCGCGCGCAGTCTTCGAACGAGATCGCTTGCGACACAATCGTCCGGGTTTCGGCACTTCTGGCATCGCGTTGATCGATGGGGTCGATCTTGTCAGCGACCAGTTGCCGTTGAAGTCTGGCACGTTCACGTGCTTCGGCCAGTGAAAAGTCTTGGAACGAACCAAGCCCCATGTCCCGCACTCGGCCGTGAAGCCGGTACCGGAATAGCCATGACTTGGTGCCCACCTTGCTAATCTGAAGGTATAGACCCGCACCGTCGTGGTACAGCCCAGGTTCCTTCAGTCGGCCAACCTGAATCGCCTTTAGCCGATCACGCGCAGTGCTGTATTCCCGTCGTGAGGTCGCTGATTCGAGTCCGTGTTTTTCCGTCGACATAAGAATTCCTCCGTCTAACTGAGCAGCAACTGCTGTTACTGCATCTCTACCCATATCTCATGTGTAGACTATAGACGATGTGGATCGACGGCGCTGGACAATGATGTGTGCCGGAAACCTAATGCTGGTGCGGTTTCCGTGGACTTCGTTGGACTTTTCGAGACTATCCTGGACACTGGAAAAAGCGGTCGTCCACTCCGCCAAAGATTGGTTTCGTATCGTCCGATACAGACCCGCAAAAGCCCCGCAAACCGAGTGTTTACGGGGCTTTTTTGTTTTCGGTGTCCCGTTGCGGTGCGGCTTGACGATGCATGGCAAGAAGGCTCAAGGCAACGGCATCCGGCACGAAGCAGCCGAACTGCAATCCCCCGAGGCGCGTGCGTCGTTCTCCTACATGCATGCAGCAGCCTGTCGGGTGGACCGCACCAGCACAAGCGCGAAACAATGTTCTTTTCGGTTGGCGCCGTCCATTCCCTGGCCGCGGCAGCTCGCGATGCCATGTGCGGCGCCGGCTTTCCTCGCACCTGCACCGCCTCGGCAAGCCCGGCGCGTGCACGGCGAGACAGAAAAAAATGGAGGGACAACGATGACGAAATCCACCAAGAACGGCGCGGCAAGCACATCCGGCCCTGCCGCCCAGCCACGGTCCGCGGGCGCACGCCGGTCGCGCGATGCAGGCGTCGACGCCCAGGCGCAGGCCGATTGGCATGAGCAACTGACAGAAGACCGCCTCGGTACCGCAGACGGCGACGGGTCCGGCAACGAGCCCGTGGGGCCCACCAGCAGCGCGAACAGTGCCAGTGCCGATCCGTTCGTGCGCCGGAAGG
>JAGQOW010000187.1 GCA_020427155.1 Planctomycetales bacterium
TGGATGGGCGGCGTGCCGCCGCTGGGCTACGACGTCGAGAACCGGCGGTTGGTGCCCAACGAGCGCGAGGCCAAGCTGATCCGGCACATCTTCCAGCGATTCGTTGAACTCGGTTCCAGCACCGCACTGGTCAAGGAACTGAAGCTGGATGGCGTGACGTCGAAGGCGTGGACCACGCAAGACGGCAGGACTCGCGATGGCAGGCCGATCGACAAGGGCCACATCTACAAGCTCCTCAGCAACCGGACCTACCTTGGCGAGTTGCGTCACAAGGACCAGTGGTACCAGGCCGAGCATCCGCCCATCATCAGCCGCGAACTGTGGGACAGCGTCCACGCGATCCTGGAGACGAATGGCCGGGTGCGGGGCAACACGACGCGGGCCAAGGTTCCCTATTTACTCAAGGGCATCGTGTTCGGCAATGACGGCCGTGCGCTGTCGCCGTGGCATACCACCAAGAAGAATGGCCGGCGCTACCGTTACTACGTGCCCCAGCGGGACGCCAAGGAACATGCGGGCGCCTCTGGTCTGCCGCGACTGCCTGCCGCAGAACTCGAATCGGCGGTGCTCGATCAACTGCGCGCGCTCCTGCGTGCCCCGAATCTACTCGGCGACATGCTGCCGCAAGCGATCAAGCTTGATCCGACCCTGATCGACCCTGGACGAAGCCAAGATCACCGTGGCCATGACCAGGCTCGACGCGATTTGGGATCAACTGTTCCCGGCGGAGCAGACCAGGATCGTGAAACTGCTGGTCGAAAAGGTGATCGTGTCGCCCAACGACCTCGAAGTACGACTGCGCGCCAACGGCATTGAGCGCTTGGTGCTGGAGCTGCGTCCCGAGCCGGTCGAGCAAGTTGAGGAGGCCATGGCATGAGCGACATCCGCATCCAGAAGACCGGCGAGCCGGACATCGTTGAGGCGAGTGATGGCCGGCTGACCCTGTCAGTGCCGATCCAGATAAAACGGCGCAGTGGCCGCAAGCTGGTTACCTTGCCAAACGGCGAAACTGCGCCAGTCAGGCCGTGGGACGTGGCTCCGACCTCCATCCAGCTGGCGTTGGCCAGGGGCCACCGTTGGCTGGCCATGCTGGAATCGGGGGAAGCGAAGTCCTTGAAGGAGATCGCCACGCGGGAAGGAATCGACAACAGCTACGTCAGCCGCATGGTCAACCTGACCACTCTGGCGCCCGACATCGTGGCGGCCATCTTGGACGACGTTCTGCCGAACCACATCACGCTGTTTGATCTGGCGGTCGATCCACCGGCGCTGTGGGATGAGCAGCGGGCCAGGCTTGGGCTTTGATCGGCCTCCATCTGCGCCTGACGGCCATTGCGGGAGGGCGATGTCCGGTATTTGCTGCGGTACTGGGGGGCATCTGGAAAGCAGTCATTCAGCGCTAAGTGCCACGGCGCGCCATCCATATCGCTCTTCCTTAGGATGCTTGGCATAAACCAGTACTGCGGCTACGTCATTAACATCAGCTGGGATGCTTTCAACTAGATGCGGAGGAACAAAACCATCGTCGACAAACGCAAATCCTTTGGCGTTCCGCTTCAGATGACCATTCGCCACCCGTACATCGACATCTGGACGCGGGCCGGGCGCAACGGCAAAGATATCCGTCCGACCCGTCTTTTGGTTTTGCGTGGTCCGAAAAGAAACGCCCTGGCCTAACGATGGAGGTTGAGAGCCGACCCAGGCACTGTCGTCGACTCCAACTTCGATGTCGCGATTAATGAAAATCTTTGTACGCTTTTCCTCTGATCCCACGCGCGAGACGACGCCAGATCCGGCATCTGTGCAGTCCCACTTTGAGCCTTCCGGACGCGCTGCAATTTGGACTATATCCTCGCGATTGCTTTCCAACTGCTTGCCAACAACGAGAGTTACAGGGTCGCCAATCTTGAAGGAAGAGACACGCGCACCCCGTCCAACGATACTGACCGAGGCGCCGCCGTTCGCTCGCACAGAGAACCTCGGAAGGGGCCTTATCTTTCGACCGGGTGGTGCTTCCTTTTGCTGGTGTGGCACGATGACGCCCAGATAGGTCGCAGACCTCACTTCCACCGAATCGAAGCACAGCACCAACGCTTCCTGGGAGTGCCGAGCGTAGAAATCTTTCTGATTCTCTGCTTCTGGCGCTGATGGGTCATACCAACTGCTGCTGATCAACTCCTGCAGATCTTTGTCGATTCCCCAGCCTTGTTCCTGCCGAATGTTAATGGCCGTGACGAGCTCACTACTTGCTTGGGAGAAGTCTCCACGCTCTGCCAACATCTGCGCCAGTTCACGATGAACATTGACGGTGAATTTTGGATCAGAGCCACATTCCAGTGCGCGGCAGGCGCACGCGAGTGCGAGCTCGGGTTGATCCTCAGCGTATAGGCGTGCAGCCTCTGCCCATACCCAGAACTCACTTCTCTTGGCCTTGATCACAGAGCCAAGAATGCTAATGGCCTCGGCGTGTCGATGAACGCGTCTCAGCAAAAAAACCTTGTCCCAATCCAGCCAAAGAGCATCATCACCCTCAGCCACAGGCCGAATTCGGTCTATCCACTCAAGCGCAAGATCGATGTCTTCTGGCGTGGCATCGTGGAAGGCCTTAACCCATTTTGCCAATGCACGTGCGACGCCAAGTGCGATCGGTGGGTAGCGATTCTCATCGCGCTGGCTGTATTGCCAATCTTCCGTGCCTAAACCATCGTTGCCAACCCACCGAATGAACCCTGGAAAGGTTTGAAAATGCGGTGCAATTTTGCACACCTCTCGAACGATGTTTGAGAGCGCATTGTCTGGGCGACGTTTCGGCTGTTTTGCGAATCGGCGAAGTTCCTTATGGATTTGGCTAATGGTCTGCACGGGGACAGGCTGCGAGGCCTTCAGCTTTGCGCCCACCGTGGAAACCAGCGTCTTGACGAGGCCATAGAAAGCCCAATCAATCTGCGTCCTCAGTTTGAAGTCGTCAGGATCATTGGCAAGATCTTGCAGACCGAGGTCGATAGCCTCCTGGAAACGTCCCGATTTCCGGAGCGCTTGTACGTCCGCCCAGGTCATTGCAAAACTGACCTTATTGTTTCAACAGCCGCGGAGTTGCTGCACGTCAGCGGGCGCAAGCTAGAAACCAGCCCCTGCTTGTCGAAGTTAATCTCAAGACCGACTCGCTCATCTTGGTTGCGAGCAACGGTAGTTGCTAGACGGTAAGGCGTCTCGGCGGCGGACACGATCTTCCAGCCAATCCGGTCCAAGCGCGAACGAGCAGAGCGAAGCAACGCGTCAGCCTCTGGCGAGTACCCATTCGTCGCGACGCACGCGCTGGCTAAGTCGGTAAGTAAAGGCCACTGCGCCGGGTCCTTCATGTGCATGGCGGTGACGACGTTCTTTCCGTTGTAGGCGATCCGCAGCTGGCATTGTTCTTCTTGCGGTCCAGATAGATCGTACTGCTCCTGGTAAGGGTGACAGGCCGCCTTTACGACCCGCCAGCCCAACCGTTCTAATGGGTTGACGACACGGAGCCAAATTGCCACCGACTTGAGAACATCTTTCGATTGGTCTAGCCCCTCAGGCAGGCTGCGTTGCTGATCTCTCTCGGACGCGATTCCGTTGGGCTGAAATGCCCAGCCTGCACCTACTGCGATGTCCGTGGCCTCTTTGACAGCACCCGCATTCCAGACAGCAGCGTCAAATGGATGGATATCGCTGAAATTCAAAAGAACCAACTCACGTTCAGCGACAGTGAGCGCCGAGTAAAGCCAGCGGAAGAATCCTTCCGAGTGCCGGCCGGCTGCATGATCGCAATTCACGTAACAGACTGGCTGCGACATGCCCTGAGCATGGTGAACAGTCGATGCATAGCCATAACGTGCATAGGTGAAATCTGGTGCGGGCGGTGGCGGCGACCGGCCTTCCATTCCTTGGAGCGCGGCCTGTTTCCCGTCGAATGCCTTCTCTCGGTCACGCTTTATGGCATTTCTCCAGACGCTTTCAGCGACTGCAGTCTCTTTGTCCAACTCCGGTTTTTCCGCCTTCAGAAACTCCTCGAACACCTCGAGCTCAACCTCATCTCGACTATGAATCCCACACCTGATGGAATGAAACTTGATAGGGCCGCTTTTTACCCAGCTTAAGCCTTGCTGGTACAGGGTACGCTTGCCGACACTCGCGACGGAGATGCGCCCACCGGATTGCATCGTCACGCGTGAGCCGAAAGCGTCGCGCGCATCTGGGCTGACGTATATCTCCAAGAGGTCCCCGACCTCCACGGCGTCCAAAGAGCTCTTTCCGTGCAAGCGCTCCCGAACCCATTGCGTCAATGCATTTGCTTGGCCATGCGTCTCGGCCAAATACCAGACGGAGCCTGGGTCTGCACGAAAGTGATCCAATATCTCGCTCGCTGCGTCCTTCTTTTCGACAATCCTGAAACCGTCGTCAGTCGACAGTTCCAGCGCAGCGAACTTCTGCGTTCCGATGGCAGACACCAACTTGACCGCATTGGCCAGTTTGGCCGAGCCGCCAGTAGTATCGATGAGTTGAGTCAGCTCGAGTGACTGGTGCTTCAGTCCCCGTGCTTTCTGGAATTCACCAGAAAGCACCGATTCCTCGGAGCTGCCACGCTGGATCTGGTAGGGATCGCCAAAAAATACAACCTTGCGCTTCGTGTTTCCGATCTCGGCGAAATCGAAGAAATCCGATAGCAACTGGCCGCTGCCATATTGCTTGCCGTCGGGAGTCGAGAAGCGCGAATTCCCCAGCAAATGCGAGTCGTCCAGCAGGTAGACACTGTCCGTTGCGTCATCGCATCCGCGCAACGGAATGACCTTGACCTTTTTCTGCTCTGCTACATTTTCAATCTCATCATCGCCGTTGACACTGCCCGTGTAGAGATGAGCATAGATGCTGTTTGACTCCACCTCAGCTCCATCGGCAAGGCGCCGGTTGGGCTCCAGCACGATGACCTGTTTACCTGCCTTCTTGACCTCGTCGGCCACCTCGGCCAGCAGGCGGCTTTTGCCAGTCGAGGTCATTCCCAGCACTGAAAAACTTACGAAGTCGTCCGCAGCGACAAAGTTGCACAGCGTCTGTAGAGCCTCTCGCTGATGTCCAGTCAGCGGTGTGCGGGCCTTCGGCAGATCGGGATGCGAATGAATATCGCGCACCTGTGGGCGACTGGAAGCCCATTCAATCGGCTGAACCCCGAGCCTGCGGACAATTTCCAATGCTTCGTCTTTGCCAATCCTTAGTTCGGGCGAGGAGAGGCCATCGAGCATGGCAGCGCAGCTGGTCAAATCCGTCGGGTAGAACCAGGAGCGAACCTTAGATGGAAGCTCCAACTGATCTTCGATCCGGCCTGAAAATATTACGCCAGCAGAGATGTGGCCGAGATTGCGTCCGGACAGCAGTGCCTTTGATTGCAGCCAGTCCAGAACGGAGAACTTGTTGTCGCGTAGTTGCTGGTAGGGATTTGCCTTCCGTCCGCCTTTGACTATCACACCATCAGCTTGCCAGGGCCCGTTCTCGGTGCCAGTCAGCTTGCCGCCATAGCTCTTGAAGTCGGCCACGATGATTGCTGACGGTAGGATGCAGACCAAGTCGATTTCCGCGCCGTTCCACATCGCGTTTGCAATCGTAATAATCCAATCGGTGCTGTTTGCCCAACGCTCCTCGAGTCGATCCAGAAAAACGTGGAGCATCTGGTTTTCATGAGTGCGGCTGGCCTTCTCGCCGTAAACGAGGATGGTCACTGGCTACCTCCGTCGCAACAACGCATCCAGCAGGTGGTCGACGGTCTGATCGCCACATTGAATTGATTCATGACAGGCTTTCCATGTATGGGCGCATCACATTGGCCACGCGGCACAGGGTGGCATAGCGCCAGAGTTCGTCCATGCTCAAGCGCTTGGCGCGCCAGCCTTCCTGTAGCGCCTCCAGGGCGACATCAAGGCCGATCTTCTTGCGGAACTTGAAGCAATCGGCCACCGTGCGAGCGACGTTGGTCACGCGCACCAGTACGCCATCGATGACACGTTCCTCGATCCCCTCTGTTAGTGCGGCACCAGAGAAACGGACGATGCGTAGCGGTGGGTAGTCCATCTTTGGCGAGCGGGCCTTGTTTGGAATGGCCAGCCAGACCTCGAACGGCGACTGCGTGGTGAGTTCATGTAGCCGAAGCGCTGACAGCAGGCAAATGATGGCTTGCGGGTGCTTGCTGGCTAACTCGGCTAGCGCAGCGTGTTCCGAGACGGGCCGATCCGGAATCGCGTACAGACCACGTCCAACCCGCTGCAGTAACCCTTGGCGCACTAGCCGCGTCAGGGCGACAGTCGGCAGCCCACGCTCATTGAGGTCGCATGGGCGGATAAGGCCACGTTGGGCGGCGAGATCCAGAATAGTCTGGTGCGAGCTTTCCATGCTGCAATAATGTTGCATTTTGTCGGTAGGCGTCAATAACTACCGACGAAATACAACGATCTTTGTTGCTTTTGCCCACCAATGCCGCAATCCAACCGCTTGATTCGTCCGCGCGTAACCCTCTGATCTGTAAGAGCCTGCGTTGCGGCCTTTGCGGACTTCGGGCCAGTTCAAGGGAGCGAGGTCGGAGCGAGGAATGGCCAGGAGAGAGTGGAATTTGGCCGGGAACGGCCAATTCTGGCGGTTGGCGAAGTCCGCAGGCTTCCGCAGGAACCCCCAAGAACACGCGGGAACCGGCACGATCGGGCAAGAAAAAACCCCAACCGAGAACGGTTGGGGTTTCATTATTGGTGGAGCTGGGGGGATTTGAACCCCCGTCCGCAAGCCATCCTCGAGCAGATCTACATGTTTAGTGGTCTGATTTGAGTCTCGCCTCCGGTATCGCGCAGCCACACGCTATACCGAACGCCAGTACCCTATTGTCTCGCCCCTGACCAAGGTACCCGGTCAGAAGCCA